>DASPXS010000068.1:0-6673 GCA_035637175.1 Haliangiales bacterium
CGCAACCAGGCTTTGAAATCGTTGCGTGCCGCAACCAGTTTGGCCCGATAAGATTTGACGGCGTTGCTGTCAAAGTCGATTTTTTGTCCCCGCGCGGGTCGCGTCCCCGCGTAGGTGCTCAAGGGCTCGCCTTGAAGCTGAACGATGGCGCTGGTATCGTCGAATCGCGCGCCGGAGTTACCAACGGACCTGCCGGCGGCCCGAACGGGTTTCTCCCCGTAAACCGGGTTGGCCAACGACATGATTTGCACTCCGATGCAGACCAATAGAAGTTTTTTCATAGTTCCTTTGCCCACGTCATGATTTGTCGCGCCGGCCGGACCTAAGCTTGCTCGCGCCACGAGCCCGGATCACTTGAGGAACGGCCGGCTCAATTGGTTAAGGTCGGTTATTGGAAAGTTCGGGGTGACTATCGCAAAACCACGCCGGGAAGGCAAGAAGGCAATCGCTGACTGTGCTTGGGGGCGCAACTTGGTACTGCCCCCAAAACGCGGAGCGCGCCGTTTACGGCGCTTCACGCTCCGCACGTTCGAGACGTGCCGACGAATCGGACCGATTCCAACATCTCACGGTGAAGCCGCCTGAAGGCCGCGCTCCGTACGGCAACGTGCAAGTCTGGTGCGCCGACCGGGGCAGGGTCAAGGTGCGCCTTGCGTTTGGAAACCTTCAGTCCAGTGTCATTCGCATGTGGGAACGGACTCGCAGGTAGTCGTCGATTTCCGTAGCCAGGACCTCCTGGCCGAGGCGTCGGAAGATTTTGGCCACTTTCCAGCGCCAGTGTTCCGTGTGGCCATCAGCGAAGGAAAAATTGCACCCGTCACCATGTCGATTTGCGGGCAGGTCAAACCAGTGGCCGTCCCACGGGCTTCCAGGGAGCGGCATTCCAAAAAGCGAGTCCAGAATGCCGCTCTCGTGAACATCAATAAAAACAAAAAGGTCGGAAGGCGGCGGGTCGTAGATTTGAGTGAATTTCTGGAAGGAGGGCAAATTGGTCAGGACATCGATATTCCCGGCCCAGGGCAGGCCGTTGATCGACTGGCTCATGTTGTAACTGCGCGAGCGCGGAATCCCAAGCACCTGGCCTTCCAGCGTGATCACAGGCGCTTTGTCGGATGGGCAATGGTAGATGGCGGGTGATGTGTTGTAGGGAAACAAATAGCCGAGCATGACGTTGTCGCTGTTGGTGTCGGCCCGGGCGTTGCCGGGACACCAGGTCAGCTTGAGAACGTTCGGGTCATCGGAAATAGGTTGTTGGGTCGCGATATCATAGACGGACATGTTGGGCGGCAACGTGTCGTCGTGGTCGTTGGCGTACATGTGCCAGCAGAGTTGGAGTTGGCGAAGATTGTTCAGGCAGGCAGTGCTCTGAGCCTGCACTTTGGCCTTCGAGAGGGCAGGCAGCAACAACGCGGCCAGAATCGCGATGATGGCGATGACCACCAACAGTTCGATCAATGTGAATCCCCGCCCGCCGCATCCTGTGCGTATCGGAAAGAGCATCGATTGATTCTTTTTCGGCCTCGCGTCTCGCATTCACACCCCGCGACTCTCACGAATCTAGCCGATCCACTTCCGCGTGCCAAATAAAACCCTGGTCAAGGCGTGATGACTATTAGCGCCGGGCTTGGTGAGGGCCGGACGCCAGCCCGGACGCGGAGGAAATCCTTCATGTCCTTCTCATTTGCAATCGGCTGGCCTATCTTCTCGAATATTTTTGGCGCTGCCCATTTCCAGTGTTCGACGTGGCCGTCGGCAAACGAAAGGTTGCAACCCTGGTTGTGCCGGTCCGCGGGCAAATCCCACCAGGTCGGCGCCACCGCCACTCCGTTGGTATCCCTGAAATTCCAGCCCGGCGGCGGTATGCCGAAGAGTGAATCCCAAATGCCCTCTTCGTGGACGTCGATGAATACGAACAACGCCGGCGGCTGTGGCCCGTCGATCGCGGTAAACTTCGCAAAGGCTGGAATGTAATCGATCACAACCGGCGCGCCGTTGATCGATTGGCTCATGTTGTAACTCCGCGTTCTTGGTTGCGGCAACTTCTCGCCCTCGGGTGTCATCGCCGTCGATTTGTCCGCCGGACAGCGGTAAATGGCAGCCGAGCGGTTGTAGGGGAAAAGCACTCCCTGCTCGATGTTGGACGTGGTGGTGTCGAGAGGAGCAATGCCCGGGCACCAGGAAATATCCCGAACGACGAATGCGTTCGTGTTTTCAACACTGTAAACAAAGTTGTTCGGCGGCAGCAGATCCTCGTTATCGACCGCGTACAGGTGCCAGCAAACCTGGAGTTGATCGAGATGGTTCAGGCACGCGACGTTCAGCGCCTGGACTTTGCCTTTGCTTAACGCCGGCAAAAGGAGGCCGGCGAGAATGGCGATGACGCCAATCACTGCCAGCAACTCGATCAAGGTGAAGGCGGAGCGGCGCCCTCCGCTCCTCCCTTCGGATGAGCGAACGCGCAACCGCTGAATGTCCGCACGCCGGCGCATGAACGATAACAAAACCATCCTGTCCGCTCGGGAAACCTAGTGGAATTGACGTCCCGCGTAAAATTTCTTTTTGGCGGAGCCGGCGGCCGGTTTCAATAAGTCAACAACTCCAGCAACTTTTCCCCGTTATGCCCCAGTTGCCAATGTGCCCCGCGTTGGACGATCAAACGGCGGCACGGGTTCTTGCGGTACTCCGCTTCGTTGACGGAGAGAAGCTGGAATCGGGCTTTGACTCCAAGTTCCGACGCGGCGCGGGGAATGAGGCGGAAGGGAACACCGTTGTAGTTCAGCGAAATCTCGTATCCGGCCGCGCCTTCCCTTTCCGCAACCGGATTTCGTTCCACAAGGGCCGGGTAACGTTTCAACCAGGGGAAATTCGTGCCGCGCACCATGACGCGGCAAAGTTCGGTTTGATGGCGAATGAAGTCGGGCAGATTGAAGTTGGTTCCCCGCCGCTGTTCTTCCAGCAGCAGCAGGCGGGGATCCAAACCCAGCAGGTTCTGGCCGTTCCAGACGCCATGGTCGTTGCGCTGGTCGGGAAACGTCTTTTTATACCACTCGGGAAACCGCTCGTTGACCATGAGGTCCAGCTCGAAATGAACGTGGGCGCGGCCTTTGGAAATGCCTTCGCGCGTGTTGGTCGTCCGGCCCATCAGGGCAATCGGTTCACCGGCCTTGACGCCCTGGCCGATCTTCACGTCCTCCCGGATTTTTTTCAGGTGCGCGTAGAGCGAATAAATCTCCAGTCCGGCGAGGTTGTGGCGCAGGACGATGTAGTTGCCGTAGTTCGACAACGACGGTTTGGTGTTGAAGTAAACCACCGTGCCGTCCGCCGTGGCCGTGACGGAGTCGGCCGGCTCACCGTGCGAATCACGTTGAAGACATTTGATGTCCAGGCCCTCGTGCATTTGCCAGCCGTCCGAGCGCACGCAGCCAAACAGGCCGGTCGTCCAGGTTTTGCCGATCGTGCCCGCGACAAATTTTTCGTCGCCGTTCGGTTCGAATAGCGCGTGGTTGGCGGTGGGCAGAAGAAAAGGTTGCGCCTGGGCCGCTTTTCCCGACACGGCGCGCAGAAGTAAAAGCAGCAAACAACAGAGGGACCGGTTCACAACGACTAAAACAGGTTCCTCTTCCGGACCCTTTTGGCCACGTTGTTCAGGCCATTGACAATTTGTTCGGTTTCTTCACGGGTCGCCGTCGGGGTGAAGAGGAGCATACCGTCGGTGGTCGGACGGCCAAAAGGCGCGGCCAGCCAACAACTGTGCTCCAACTTGCCGACGCCGTATTGGGTAAAGATGGCCAGGCGCCGGCCGCGGTTTTCCGTGGTGACCGCGCCCAGCACGAGCGTGCCGTGACGGTCGTATTGGACCTGCATCGCGAAACCGCCGTCGCGCGTCTCAACGACCGCGGCGTTGGTGACACTGGTTTCGTCCAGGAAATGCGTATTGTTCACGTAGAGTTCAGTGCCCGCAATCTCGACCACCGCGATCGATTCAGTGCCGCCCGGATTGCCTTCCAGATGAAGCCGGAATGTGCTGATGGCTTTGCCGCGCTTTTGTTCAGCGCCGGTTTTGCAGCCGACGGCCAGCGCCAGGCTCAGTAAAAACAAATAGAAGTTGAACCCCGCCGGGCGAGTCTTCATATTGACCGCTAAACAACCGGATCGTTCCAGGAAAGTAAAGCCTTATGGGCAAGCAACACAATAAAGTCGCAAAACGAAAACGCCGGGCCGCCTACCTCAAACGCAAGAAGACCGCGGTCAAAACCCCAACCATCAAGCCTTGAACGGACCGTTCACTTCCCATTCCCGACGAGACCCGCTCGCTCCCCGGCAATACCAGCATTACCTCACCTCGGCGACGCGCCCTGCGTGGCAGACTTGAACTCCTTCCCTTCTCTATCCCACGGCTCGCGTGGCAAGTGGGACAGGTTCCAGACATACCGGTCTCGATTGAACCTCTCGCGGTCTCGCATCATGTGGAAAAGCTCTACCGTGACCGCCGTTGAAATCGCGCAGTTCGCTGCATCCGGCTTGTTCGACCAGCTCATTGTTCTTTCGTTTTCCACGAGATCACCGCAGGCTTTTCAAACAACATGTCTTTCTGCTGGGAGAGAATGAAAACGCGATTACTTGAACTGGAATCATCATCATATTTCTGGCCTTTTCTATCTGGTCGAACACAACGGCCAGCGACCGGATCCCGCCGCCGATGACGTCCGATTTGTTTCTGAACGAATCGACGGGCTCCCGTTTGCTTCAGCGCCTTCGGCAATCCACGGTTCGATAACTCGCACGACCATACTCCGCACTCCGCATTCCTCACCCACGAATGCTCAGGTCTTACCACTCCGCCCCGACGGATGCCAACACCAAACCAAACGGTCGATACTGGTGATTCCACACCTCCACAGGAGCCAACGGAGAGAACAGAAAACCGCGAACGGCTGCGTTTCCTCTGTTGCCTCCTGTTGATCCCTCTCCGTGTGGCGAATGGAGCTGAGCTACGCCGGGCCGATGACGCAGGACAACCCGCAACTTCCGGGCAAACCCGAGGCGCTCCCCGTCGTTGGCTCCAACGATTTTGTTCGTCCTCAGAGTGTGCCGAACATTAGATCCAGCGGCGTACATGCTTCTTAAAAACGACATAGGAATCTCCAAACTTCCGCTCTAAATAACTCTCTTCACGTAAAACGACTCCATAGTGCAGAATCAACGCCAGTGGGACGACAAATAATATCGGGATCAAGCCATCCAATATCAAACCCACGGCCAGTTGCAACAACCCTAGCGAAAGGTACATCGGGTTCCTGGTAAACCGATACGGACCACTCGTCACCACCGTCAGTGCCGGACGGTCCGGGCGCACATTCGTGCCCGCCGCCTTCATCACACGCCCGGCCCAAATCGCCAGCGCCGCTGCAACAACCGCGAGACAAACGCCCGCGGCGAGTGACACGGAATATCGAAGCAAGCGGACCGGCACCAAAAAATGAAGTAGCGCTCCGACCCCCGCGCACGCCAAGAAGATCAGCGGCGGCCACGCAACCACGCCCGGATGATCTGTAGTATTTGCGGAGATCACCGATTTCCTACCGAACATTCCGAATGAGCTACCGCCGTGAAACTCCTGACGGGACCATCGCCGGCACGCCTGCGAAAACCGAGAGGTTGGCTCCCGTTCGCTGCACCGTCTGGTTGGCTCTCCTGTCGTTGGTGGATTCCCGCTCCGCGAATCATCGCCTTTATTCTATCGCGGTCGTCGACTCCTTCCGTTGTGAAACGGAAGGAGCGGAGTATCGGATCAAGCGACTCGACGAGGCGTTTTGGCGATGCTTCGGTAGCGGTCAGCAGGAGCCCAACCTCCTTTGAGCCGTCTGCTGAGGCGAGAAATACTGCAGCAAAGCGTTCATCGTTCGTAGTTTTCCCAAATCGCGCAATCCCCTTCGCATCGGGGCTCTCAAAGAACTCAACTTCTTTCGAGCCGAACCGATTCCCCGCCTTGACCGCCAATTTCATAGAGTACACGAGAAAGTCGTCACCACTCATGGAAAGAATCGCGGAAAAAGGCAACATCGTGGTCTCCTCCACCTTCATTTCGGCGGCCATCTGGTTTGTCTCCATCTCCTGCATATAGGCCAGCGTGTGAGGGTGCCTGCGCGCTTCTGCGGCAGGTACTTTCACGGAGATCAGATTTGTGCCCTTCTCCGGGCCGAATGGAGGGAGAAATGCCATAGAAACGTCACCGTTTGTCAGGAGCACCGAAGCGCCGCTCGACGAGGTTTCAATCGAGATCGGGTTTGTCGACCCCGTGTCAAATGTGGCGTACCCGAGGTTAATCAGGTGGACGTGCGGCAGCGTGGTAAACGTCCGTCTGCTGGGTCGAACGCTTAAACGCTGTCGCGCTTCAGGCAGACTCAGCACTTTGTGCAACGCATAATAACGAAGACCTCCACGAATCGCCACTGGTGCGACGAAAACCCCGGCGGTGACCACGACCGCAACGATTACCAGCGCAGTGCGGTTTGACATCATGTGAGCCAACGAAAAAGGTGAGCGACGGGGATGAGCCGCCACTGACGTTGCAATTGCCACTGGGCTGACCGGCTCATCCCCGTTCGCTCCACCGACTTGTTCGAAAATCCACGATTCATCACTCAAAACTCTCCGGCAAAAATCTCCCGAC
>DASPXS010000069.1:0-5600 GCA_035637175.1 Haliangiales bacterium
GTTGACCTCCTCGCGGGTCTCACGCCGGAGCGCTTCTTCCGCAGTCTCATTGAAATCCACGAAGCCACCCGGCAGCGCGAGCCTGCCTTTGGCCGGCTCTTTCGCGCGACGGATGAACAACGCCCTGCCATCCGCCGCGAAGACAAAGCCCGCAACCGCGATGGCTGGATTGAAGTAGTAAAGGAAACCGCACGCGGCGCATTTGAAGGAATTGCCGGCGGGCAGCGCGGCTTGCTTCGCGCCGCATCGCGGGCAATGATGAAAAAACTCGCGCGGGATCATAAAGGCGTCAACGGCGAAGGCGCAAAGGCGCGAAGTTCACTTGGGTCAGTCAATTTGCGGCTCGCCGCCCTCCGATTCAATCAGTAGTGAGCAATCAACAATTCTCAATCATCAATTCTTCCCGGTCCAATAAAGTCGACCCTTCGTCGCAATCCCTCTGGCGTGTTCGCTGTTCGACCCGTGTTTCACGCCAGCATCTTGCGGATGATCTCCCCGTGGACATCGGTGAGACGGAAGTCGCGGCCCTGGAACCGGAACGTGAGCCGGGTGTGCTCCAGGCCGAGCAGATGGAGGATGGTGGCGTGGATGTCGTGGACGTGACAGCGGTCCTCGACCGCATTGAAGCCGAGTTCGTCGGTCTCGCCCAGGATGCGGCCGGCTTTCACGCCGCCGCCGGCAAACCACATCGTGAAGGCGTCGATGTGATGGTTGCGGCCGGTGGTGTCGCGGTTTTCGCCCATCGGTGTGCGGCCAAATTCGCCGCCCCAGATGACGAGCGTTTCGTCGAGCAGCCCGCGCGCTTTGAGGTCCTTCACCAGCGCGGCCTGGCCCCGGTCCACTTCGCGGCAAACCTTCTCGAAATCGCCCTGGAGATTTTCGCCGGGGCCGCCGTGGCTGTCCCAGTTCGTGTGATAGAGCTGCACAAACCGGACACCGCGCTCGACCAGGCGGCGGGCGAGCAGACAGTTCCGCGCGAATGATGGTTTGCCCGGTTCGACGCCGTAGAGTTCGAGCGTGGCCTGGCTCTCACCGGACAGGTCGATGAGTTCAGGCGCGCTCGATTGCATCCGGTAGGCCATTTCGTAGGCCGCGATTCGCGTGTTGATCTCGGGATCGCCCGTCTCGACCGCCCGGCAGAGGTTGAGATCGCGGATGGCATCGATGGTCTGGCGTTGGCGCGCGGCGCTGATGCCGGCGGGGGCGGTCAGGTCCAGGATCGGTTCGCCGCCGCTGCGGAAGGGCACGCCTTGAAAACTCGTCGGCAGGAAGCCGCTGCCCCAATTGACCGCGCCTCCGCGGGGCCCGCGCGGGCCGCTCAGCAGCACGACGAAGCCGGGCAGGTCATCGCACTCGCTGCCGATGCCGTAGGTAACCCATGACCCCATGCTGGGCCGGCCGAATTGGCCGCTGCCGGTGTTCATGAACAATTTGGCGGGCGCGTGATTGAACAGGTTCGTGGCGCACGATTTCACCAGCGTGATGTCGTCAACGATGGTCGCGGTGTGCGGGAACAATTCGCCCACCCACGCGCCGTTCCGGCCGCATTGTTTGAACTGGCGCCGGGTGCCAAGGAGGTTTGTGCCGTGGCTGCTGCCCATGAACGCGAAGCGTTTGCCCTCGATGAACGATTGGGGAATCGGTTGGCCGTTCAGCTCGACGAGTTTCGGCTTGTAATCGAACAACTCGAGCTGGCTCGGTCCCCCGGCCATGAACAGGTAAATGATGTTCCTGGCGCGCGGCTTGAAATGGGGCGGTTTCGGCGCCATCGGATTGGCCGATGCGCCTGGCGCGGCTCCGAGCAACGGCTTGTCGCTGAGCAGCGACGCCAGTGCGATGCCGCCCAGGCCCATCGCGCAGCGACCGAAGAAGTGGCGGCGCGTGAGCGATTGCAGGGAGGTGATTTCTTGTGGGGAATTCATGTTCGGCGGCTTATCCCGCAGGTCTTCGACTTGTCTTATTCTCGGGTAATGGTTTCGTCGAGATTAAGCAACACCCTGGCAACCGTCGTCCAGGCTTCGTTCTGTCTCGTCTGCGCATCGCCCGCACCGCGGTGTTGTTCGGCGTCGAGCAAATCCTGGAGGCGTTGCCTTTCCTCGGGTGCCGGGCGGCGCGCGAGGCAGAGACGGAATCCGGAATCAATGCGTTCGGCGTCGGATCTGAGATTCTCATTCAACAATCTTTCCGCGAGCGCCCGGGCGAATTCGTGGAATTGCCGATCGTTCAGCAGCGTGAGGGCCTGGAGCGGCGTGTCCGACCGGAGGCGGCGGGTGCATGCGCTGAAACCGTCCGGCGCATCAAACACCGCCAGCGCCGGATGCGGTGTGGCGCGCCAGAAATGCGTGTAGATGGCGCGGCGATAACGGTCCTCGCCTTCACTGGCTTTCCAGACGCGTTTTACCTGGCCGAGGTTCATCACGCCTTCGGGTTGCGGCGGATAGACCGGGGGGCCGCCCATCTTGCGCGACAACAGACCACTGGCGGCCAAGGCCACGTCACGCACCACTTCGGCGTCGAGGCGGAGTCGATTCTGGCGGGCGAGGAGTCTGTTGTTGGAATCGACCTCGCGCAGGTCGGGTCGCAGCTTCGAGGACCGACGGTAGGTTGCGCTGGTGACGATAAGGCGGTGAAGGCGTTTCAGCGACCAGGCCGTTGAAGGGTTCACGGGTGGAAGGGGTGAAGCGGCAGCAGGCTGAGACATGAATTCACAGGCCAGCCAGTCGAGAAGCTCGGGATGCGTCGGGGGAATCCCTTGTGTGCCGAAATCGTTTTCCGTCTCCACAATGCCCCGGCCGAAATACTGCTGCCAGACGCGATTGACGATGACGCGCGCGGTGAGCGGGTTGTCCGGGGCAACAATCCAGCGGGCGAGATCGAGTCGGTTGGCTGCACTGGAGGAAGGTCCGGAGGGTTGCTTGGTTTCGTCCGACGTCAATTCGGAGGTTGATCCGCCCTCACCCCGGCCCTCTCCCCCGGGGAGAGGGTGGAGCGGCCGCTCGTTCCTCGACGCTCCTGAGGCCGCGATGACGGACGCCGCTGCATGATGCACAGGCGCGACAGAATGGTGCTCCCTCTTCTGGGAGGGAGAGCCGGGTTGAGGGCGGTTCCAACTCTCACTTGTCCCGTCCTCCCGTGATCCGAGGGGACGCAAAATCTCCGGAACGCCCGGCGTAACCTTGTCACCGGGCCGGGTGAAATCGCCTTTGATGAGCACGTGCGCCTGTCGCGGTTCGGACAGTTCCTGCATGACGAGTGTGGTCACCGGTTTCGGCTCGCGTCTGAGGAGTTTGGTCAGGCGCGAATCACGCTGCTTGAATTCCGGGTCGTCGCCGCGAAACGCCGCGTAAACGGCGCGTTTTTGCCGGGGCGTCCGATCGGCAAACGCCACTTTGATGGCTTCCTGGACGGGCGGCTTGAGCTTCGCGATCTCTTCGGGCGTCAATGATTGTTCCCATTTCTGCAATTCGCTGCCCCGGGTATTGAGGTAGCGGTCCAGGTCTTCCTCGAGTTCGGCGATCTGCTTTTCGATACCGTCCGACGGCTCGAATTCGCCGGGCACCTCCAGCATCCCGAGCGGGGCCGCCTTCCCGTGGCCGTCTTCCGTCTGGTTGTTGAAAAAGGCGAACATCCGGTAATAATCGCGCTGCGTGAACGGATCGAACTTGTGATCGTGGCACTGGGCGCAGGCGAGTGTGACGCCGAGAAACACCGTCGCCGTCGTGTTGACGCGATCCACGACGCACTCGACGCGAAACTGTTCGGGATCGATGCCGCCTTCCTGGTTGATCTGCGTGTTGCGATGGAAGCCGGTCGCGATCTTCTGCTCGAGGGTGGCACTGGGCAACAGGTCGCCGGCCAGTTGCTCGATGGCGAACCGGTCGAAAGGCAGGTCGCAATTCAGCGCGTTCACCACCCAGTCCCGGTATTTCCAGATCTGGCGCGGCGCATCAATGCTGTAGCCGTTGGAATCGGCATAACGCGCGGCATCGAGCCACCAACGGCCCCAGCGCTCGCCGTAGTGCGGGGAGGCCAGCAGTCGGTCCACCAGCCGTTCCCAGGCGTTCGGGCGGGTGTCGCTGAGGAATTGGTCCACTTCGATCGGCGATGGCGTCAGGCCGGTCAGGTCCAGACTGAGACGCCGGATGAGCGTGGCGCGGTCCGCCTCAGGCGACGGCGCGATGCCTTCCTGATCGAGCCGCCCGAGGATGAATTGATCGATGGGATTACGCGCGGCGTCGCGGTGGCTGACCGGCGGAGGCACGGGACGTTCCGGAGGCACGAACGCCCAGTGTTTCGATTTTTCCGGCTGCTCGTCCGCAGGCGCCTGGGCCCCTTCGTCAATCCAACGTTGGAGCAGCGCGATCTGTTCATTGGACAGCGCGGGTTTTTTGTAGGGCATGCGCGAGATTTCGCTGTGCAAACCCTGGACGGCCTGCATCAACAGGCTTTCGCCGCTTCTGCCGGGTCGGATGGCGGCGCCGCGCTCGCCGCCCTTGCGAGCGAACGCCGCGGTGTCGAGGCGCAATCCCCCTTTTTGCTGCGACGCACCGTGGCACTTGTAACACTGTTGGGCGAGCAAGGGCTTGACCTCGAGAAGGTAGTCCACCGGCGCCGCGGCTGCGCAAGCAGCCACAGCCATTGCACCAGCGAGGTGGATGAGCGTGGTCTTCAAGATTTGCGTCATTTCACCACAGCACCACGGGGAAGGGTAGCGCGTTTTTTCAATTGTTCCAGGTTCGAACGACTCGACTCCGAGCAGTCGAGTGGTGAAGTGGGTGATTGAGGATTGCCAACCTGGATATTTCCCGGCGCGGCAAGGCCGGAACCAACTGGAAGCGAACATCGAACATTGAACATCGAACATCGAACATCGAACGAACGGCCGGGGTTACTCCTTTTTCCTGTCCGTGCGGTATTTTTCGAACCATTTCAAAATGTGCGCCACCTTCGAGATGACTTGCGTCGGCCGTGAATCCATCCCGTGCGACGTTTCGGGCAGACGCACCAGGGCGGTATCGACCTTGCGCAGCTTCAAGGCCTGGTAGAACTGTTCCGACTCGGAAATCGGCGTGCGATAGTCCGTTTCGCCGGTCAACAGCATCGTCGGCGTTTGAACGTTGCCAACCAGCGACAGCGGCGAACGTTTCAGGTAATGCTCGGCATGGTCCCAGGGGAACCCCGGAAACCAGTAACGATAGAAGAAATTGTAATCGTCCGACGTGAGCACGAAGCTGTACCAGTTGATGACCGGCTTGGCGACCACGGCGGCGCGGAAACGGTTGGTCTTGCCGACAATCCAACTCGTCAGTACCCCGCCCCCACTGCCGCCGGTCACGAACAGATTCCCGGCGTCAATGTAGCCGCGTTGAACCACGGCATCGACGCCCGACATAAGATCGTCGAAGTCCTGGCCCGGATAATTGTGGTGAATCAGGTTACCGAACTCCTCGCCGTAGCTCGTGCTGCCGCGGGGATTGAGGTAGAGCACGACGTAACCGGCGGCGGCGAAGAGCTGGATCTCTGACGTGAAACGGTCGCCGTAGTTCGCAAACGGCCCGCCGTGAATCTCGAGCGTCAGCGGATATTTCTTCTGCGCATCG
>DASPXS010000070.1:0-9380 GCA_035637175.1 Haliangiales bacterium
GGACAACCGCGTGGAGGCGGCGCTGGCAGCCATCGTCAAGGCGGCCAAGACCGGCAAGATCGGCGACGGCAAGGTGTTCGTCTCCAAAGTGGACGAGGCCATCCGCATTCGCACCGAGGAGAAAGGCGAACAAGCTGTTTAGCGTGGCCATTCAACTCAACCCTTCTATGAAACAACCGATGAAAAAAATAATGCTCGCTCTCCTGGTTTGCGCCGGAATCGCTGCTGACGGCCCCATGCTTCGCGCCGCGGACGCTCCGGCCAAAACGCCTCCACCCGCGCCTAGCCTCGAACAGCGCGTTGGGTCGCTTGAAGCCTACGTCAACAACGGCGATCCGACCGCCCCACTCAAAGACAAAGACGGCAAAATACCGGACGGACTGGTCACTCCGACTTCCGCCACGTCGGGCCCCGGCCACAACGCCTGGCAGATGACTTCCGCCGCGCTCGTATTGTTCATGACATTGCCCGGTTTGGCACTGTTCTATGGCGGCCTGGTGCGGCGCAAAAATGTTCTGTCCGTGATGGCGCAATGCCTTCTCATCACCGGCCTGGTGACCATATTATGGGTGATCTGCGGCTACAGTTTCGTTTTTCATAATGGCGGCAAGTTCCTCGGTGGTCTGGGATTTGCCATGCTCAAGGACGTTACCTCGGCGCCGAACACCGATTACTCGTATTGGGTGTCGCAAAACGTCTTCTCGATGTACCAACTGATGTTCGCCATCATCACTCCCGCACTGATCATTGGTGCCATTGCCGAACGCATGAAATTCTCCGCCATCTTCCTTTTCATGACGCTTTGGATGTTCGTTGTTTACTTCCCGCAGGCGCACATGGTTTGGGGAATTGATGGATTCATGAACGGCGTTTGGAACAAAGATGCCGGCATCAAAGCCATCGATTTCGCCGGCGGCACCGTCGTGCACATGACCTCCGGCTGGTCGGCGCTGGTTCTTTGCTTGATCCTCGGCAAACGGCTTGGCTTCGGGAAAGAGAACATGGCCCCGCACAGCATGGTGCTTTGTATGATTGGCACTGGAATGCTCTGGGTCGGGTGGTATGGATTCAACGCAGGCAGCGCCGTCGCTGCTGACGGTATCGCGGCCAACGCGTTCACCACCACGACGATTGCCACTGCAGTCGCTTCCTTTGTCTGGCCGATGGCAGAGTGGGTTGTCAAAGGCAAGCCAAGCATTCTCGGATTCTGTTCGGGCGCCGTCGCGGGATTGGTCGTGATCACTCCGGCGTGCGGCTTTGTCCTGCCAAGTGGCGCCATCTGGATCGGCATCGCTGCCGGTTTGATCCCATGGTTCTTCTGCTACAAAGTCAAATCGTGGTTCGGTTACGATGATGCGCTTGACACCTTCGGCGTTCACGCTATTGGCGGCACCATCGGCGCCTTTCTCACCGGCTGCCTGGCGCGCAATTCTGCCAACCCCAACCTCGCCTCTTACCTCAAGGACAAGGTGACCGATTCCTGCACCCAGCCCCTCGTCTTCGAGCAGATCAAGGCGATCATCGTGACCTTGCTGTTGGCTACAATTGGCACTGCCATCATCGCGAGCATCGTGAAAGCTACCATCGGCCTGCGCACGGATGAGGAAGTCGAAACGCTCGGCCTCGACCTCGCCGAACACGGCGAAGAGGGTTATCACGGAGCATAAGCCGGTTTCGTCAACCAAACCAAAATCAGTTCCGCGTTTGCTGTGCCGGTTTGCGGGGTTGGACCGTGACCGGCACAGCGGCGCGTTCCAATCAAGCCAATCAAGAGAAACAAAAATCCAATAAAAAACATGAGCACTCCCAAGCAAGTGATCGAGTCGGCGAAGAAGGACGGGGCGAAGATGGTGGACATCAAGTTCGTCGATACCTTCGGCACCTGGCAGCATTTCACCATCCCCATCGGCGAATTGTCTGAGGACAGTTTCAGCGACGGCCTCGGTTTCGACGGCTCGAGCATCCGCGGCTGGAAATCGATCGAGGCCTCCGACATGCTGGCCATGCCCGACCCCGCCAGCGCCTTCATCGACCCCTTCATGAGCGACCCCACCCTCTCGCTGACCTGCACCATCGCCGAGACCGGCACCAAGGAGGCCTACACCCGCGATCCCCGCGGCATCGCCCAGCGCGGCGAGAAATACCTCCAATCCACCGGCATTGCCGACGCCGCCGTCTTCGGGCCGGAAGCCGAGTTCTTCATCTTCGACAGCGTCCAGTTCGACGCCCGCAGCAACGGCACCTTCTACTCCATTGATTCGGAGGAGGCCATCTGGAACAGCGGCCGCGACGAGATGCCCAATCTCGGCTACAAAATCCGCCACAAGGAAGGCTATTTCCCTGTGGCCCCGCAGGACACCCAGCAGGACATTCGCAGCGAGATGTGCCTGGCGATGGAAAAACTCGGCATCCAGATCGAACGCCACCACCACGAAGTAGCCACCGCCGGCCAGGCGGAAATCGACTTCCGCTTCGACACCCTGGTCAAGACCGCCGACAACATGATGCTCTACAAATATGTCATCAAGAACGTGGCCAAAAAGCACGGCAAGACGGCGACCTTCATGCCCAAACCCCTCTTTGGCGACAACGGTTCCGGCATGCACACCCACCAAAGCCTGTGGAAGAAAGGCAAACCGGCCTTTGCCGGTCATGAGTACGCCGGCTTGAGCCCGCTGGCGCTGCACTACATTGGCGGACTGCTCAAACACGCCAAGGCCCTCTGCGCCCTGTGCAGTCCCACCACCAACTCCTACAAACGGCTGGTGCCGGGATACGAAGCGCCGGTCAATCTGGCCTACAGCCAGCGCAACCGCAGCGCCGCCATCCGCATTCCGACCTACAGCGAAAATCCCAAGACCAAGCGCATCGAGTATCGCCCCCCCGATCCCTCGGCCAATCCGTATCTCTGCTACACGGCGTTGTTGATGGCGGGGTTGGACGGGGTGTTGAACAAGATCGACCCGGGCGAACCGATTGACAAAAACATGTATGAACTGCCACCCCAGGAGATGGCCAAGGTGGCGCAGACGCCGGGCAGTTTGAGCGAGGCGTTGGATCATCTGGAGAAAGACCCTACGTTCCTGTTGAAAGGCGACGTCTTCACGGCCGACTTCCTGGAGATGTGGATCAGCCACAAACGCAAGGAAGCCGACGCCCTCCGCCTGCGCCCTCACCCCTACGAGTTCTTCCTCTATTATGATGTGTAGGAACTGATTCTCTGACGAGAGCGCCTCGCAGGCGTCCCTTTCAAGCTGGAAAGAGGAAAAATGCCTGATTTTACAAGCGAATCCCCGGCTGTGAATAACTCGTGAACAAGAGTTAATATGTTGTCCTCGTCACGGCGACGAACTTTGATAAAAACATAGTCATCGAGCCCAGCGCACCCGCCGTGGCAGAACCGTCACCGCAAACCACGCAGAAAGAAGCGTCGGGCTTGATACGTATTATATTGTGGCCAAGTGACTTATGAATTTGATACGAGAGGTTGGAAAGGGGGGTCGCCGGAGGTGCTGCGGGATTCTTCTGTCCGGTTTGGGCCGGCTTTCTAAGCGATTGTGAAAAGCAATGTTACAAGCCCGTCACAGGGGCAGGTGAATAAATCGCCTCCAATTGGGCCAAGCGGAAAGAAATTCGTTATGCCGGCCTCTGCTGAAAAAACATGGGTCGCCGCGCAGGAAATGCTGCGCACCATGCTTAACTCGGACATCTATAACCTCTGGTTCGCGCCGGTGCGCGCCAGCGCATTGGAGGGGGAGCAGATCACTTTGGAGGTAGCGAACGATTTTTGCGAGGTCTGGCTCAAGGACAACTATCTGGGTTTGATTCAAGACGTGCTGATGCACGCTTGCGGCCAGCCGTTGAAGGTCAAGTTCAAGGTGGCGGCTGCGACGGCCGGCCCCGCGCTTGCCGGTGAAGGCAAGGCGACCAAAGCGAAAGCGGTTGAGCCACCCGAAGAACCGGCCGCCATTTTCCGCGACCATGGGTTCAACCCGAAAAACACCTTCGACACCTTTGTGGTCGGCAATAACAACAGTTTTGCGCACGCGGCGGCGCTGGCGGTCGCGCAGGCGCCGGGCAAATCCTATAACCCGTTGTTTCTTTATGGCGGCGTGGGGTTGGGCAAGACGCATTTGTTGCACGCCATCGGTCAATACGTTGTGGGACACAAAAAGAGCGCGCGCGTCTCTTACGTCTCTTCGGAAAAGTTTACCAATGAGTACATCGATGCCATTCAAAACAGCCAGCTTGTCCGTTTCCGAAAAAAATATCGGCAGACGGACGTGTTGCTGATTGACGACATCCAGTTTCTCTCCGGCAAGGAACGCATTCAGGAGGAATTCTTCCACACCTTCAACGCGTTGCACGAAGCGCACAAGCAGATCGTGCTGACGTGCGACCGGCCCGCCAGCGAAATTCAAAATCTCGAACAGCGGCTGGTCTCGCGTTTTGAATGGGGCCTGGTCACCGACCTGCAGCCGCCCGATGTCGAAACCCGCGTCGCCATTCTGCGGAAGAAGGAAAAATCGCTCGGCGTGGAATTGCCGGACGACATCATCAATTTCCTCGCCGCCCGGATTCGCACCAACATCCGCCGGCTGGAGGGAGCCTTGATTCGCGTCGCCTCCTACGCGTCGCTCACCGGCAAAAAGCTGACCCTGGAAGTGGTCGAGGGACTGCTCCGCGAGGTGCTCCACGAGGAGGGCCGTTTTTCCATCAGCATCGAGTTGATCCAAAAAAAGGTGGCGGAACATTTCGACATTCGCCTGGCTGACATGACCAGCAAGCGCCGCCCGGAAAACATCGCGTTTCCCCGGCAGATCGCCATGTTCCTGGCGCGGCAGCTCACCGAAAGCTCGCTCAACACCATTGGCGAGGCGTTTGGCGGACGCGACCACGGCACCGTTCTGCACGCCTGTCGCCTGGTGAAAGACCGGATGGAAATTGACTCGAACGTCCGCCAGGTCGTCCATTACCTGGAAAAACAGTTGCAGCGTTGATCCCGGGGGAATTCCAAATCCCAATCGCCGGGTTCCAGAGAAGGTCCAAGCACCAATTCCCAATAACAGCCGCGCCGGAGCGCGGATTTTCCAGTCTCAGGGCGGTCTTCGTTTTGGAGCTTTGGACCTGGAGCTTCTCTGAGGTTTGGAGTTTGGTGTTTGGAGCTTTCACCCGCATCTTCCGCTCGCGTCTCCTCGCGCCCGCCGGTAACCTCGCCCCATGCCAGTCATCGAAGTTCAAGGGCTGACCAAATCGTTTCGGACTTACAAAAAGAAACCGGGGCTGGCCGGCGCGTTTCGCGGACTGTTCCATCGTGAATATGAAATGACCCTGGCAGTCAAGGAGGTCAGCTTCGCCATCGAGGAAGGGGAACTGGTCGGCTTTCTCGGCCCGAACGGCGCCGGCAAAACCACGACGCTCAAAATGCTCTCCGGCCTGCTCTATCCCACGAGCGGCGGGGCCAAGGTCCTCGGCTACGTCCCCTGGGAACGAAAGGACGGTTACCGCCGCCAGTTCGCGCTGTTGCTCGGCCAGAAAAACCAGCTCTGGTGGGACCTGCCCGCGCGCGAATCGCTCGAACTGAACGCCAAAATCTACGGCATCCCCCAGGATTCGTTCGAACGCACCGTCGGGGAAATGACCGAACTGCTCGCCGTCAAGGACAAGCTCAACGTGATGGTGCGCGAACTGTCGCTGGGCGAACGGATGAAAATGGAGTTGATTGCCTCGCTGCTGCACCAGCCGAAAATCCTTTTCCTCGACGAACCGACCATCGGTCTGGACGTGGTTTCGCAAAAAACCGTGCGCGAATTCCTCCGCCATCACAACGCGACGCGCAAGACGACCATCGTGCTCACCAGCCATTACATGGCCGACATCCAGGAACTTTGCCAGCGCGTCATCATCATCGATCACGGCACGATTTTCTTCGACGGCCGGCTCAGCGAGGTGCTCGATCGCTTCGCCGATTTCAAGCTCATCACCATTCAATGCGACGGCGGCGGCCCATGCCCTGCGGAGAACCTGAAGAAATACGGCGAAGTGGTCGAACACAGCGAGGCCGCGATCAAACTGAAAGTCAAACGCGACCGCGTGATTCCCGTTTGCAAAGCCCTGCTGGACGAACTGCCGGTCAGTGACATTGACATTCAGGAGGTCCCCATCGAAGACATCATCCGGCAGATCTTCGCGCGGTAGCGCATCCTCGGATCGGACGCGCGAAACTGAGTTGGAAATCACCGGTAAACGAATTGAACAGCGAAGACGTCAATGCGAGTCGTCCAGAGTTTCAGCGAGCGACTCCAGGCCCGGCAAATATCGACCGATGCGCGGCCACAAAGAAGCACAAAATGCACGAAAGCCGGGGCTTCTTGCGCCTTTTGTGCCTTTTTGCGGCCATCTTTGGCACATGGTTCAGCCTTTCATCCGCTTCACAAACCGCGCCATCCGCTCGGTGGCCACCTCGATCTGGTCCAGGGCGGTCGCGAAGCAGGCGCGCAGATAACCTTCCCCGCCTGGCCCGAAAGCGCTCCCGGGAACGCAGGCAACTTTTTCCTGCTCCAGCAGTTTCAGGGCGAACTCTTTTGAGCCAAGCCCGGTCGATTGGATGCAGGGAAAGGCGTAGAACGAACCGCGGGGCAGATGGCAGGGCAGCCCCATCGAGTTGAACGCGTTCACGATAAAATTGCGACGCGCGCCGTATTGTTCCCGCATCCCGGCAGTGTCGGCTTCGCCGTGTTCAATCGCTTCGAGGGCCGCCTCCTGGCTGATGATGCTGGCGCAGAGCATCGAGTATTGATGGATTTTCATCATCGCCTCGATGATTTCCGCCGGGCCGCAGGCGTAGCCGATACGGAAGCCGGTCATCGCATAGGCCTTGGAAAAGCCGTGGAGGAAGACCGTCCGCTCGCGCATTCCCGGCAGCGACGCGATGCTCACGTGTTCGCCCTCAAAGGTCAGCTCGGAATAAATCTCGTCCGTAATGACGAGCAGATTACGGCGCAACACCACGTCGGCAACGTTCAACAGCTCGGCGCGGGTCATCGTGCCGCCCGTCGGGTTGGTGGGAAAATTCAAAACCAGCGCTTTGCTTCGCGCCGTGACGACCTTCTCGATGGCTTCGGCGGTGAGCGCAAAGCCGCGCGCCGCGGAACAGGAGATCGGCACCGCGACACCATGGGTCAGCGTGATGCTCGGCGAGTAGCTGACGTAACACGGCTCGTGATACAACACTTCATCACCGGGATTCACGAGCGCGCGCAAGGCGATGTCCAGCGCCTCGCTGACACCGACGGTGACCAGGACCTGCTTGTGCGGATCGTAAGGGACGCCGAACTTCCTTTCAACGTAGCCGCTGATGGCCTGGCGGAGTTTCAACAGGCCGAGATTCGAGGTGTAACTCGTCTTGCCGCGTTCGAGCGCGTAGATGGCCGCTTCGCGGATGTGCCAGGGGGTGACAAAGTCCGGCTCGCCGACTCCGAGCGAAATCACCTCCGGCATGGACTGCACGATGTCGAAAAACTCGCGAATGCCCGAGCGCGGGATGCCGCGCACGTGATCGGCGATGAATCGCTCCGGCTGAAAGGGCGCTGCCATGCCGCACACGAGGCAAGAGGAAAAACGGCCAAGGGGAAAGAAAAAAAGAGACCGGTTTCCCGGTCTCTTACGCGGTCGGTGCCATCCGGCGCATCTATTTCCGAAGACGATAAAACTGCGTACTTGGGGTCGCTGGCAGCGTATAACTGTTCGTCAGGCTCCCTTGCCCGACAATGCCCACAAGCGACCAGGAAATCGGCGAACCGCTGAGGCTGGCAGCCGTTTCGAGCGTGAAGCCGTTGGCCGACGACGGGAAAGTGATGACTGCCGCGCCGCCGGAAAGGGCGATGGGCAGGCTGGGAGCAGCCACGACCGTCGCGGGAGGTTTGAGCGGATCGGTGAAATCGATCCAGGTGAAGTAGAAACTGGTGTCGGTCAGCGGGAAGCCGCCCGCGCCGGTGTGCCGCGCCTGGATTACGAAAATACCATTCGTCCCGCTGCCATCGTCATTATATTGGTAGGAGAGAAAGTTGTTGTCGGCGACGTTGGTTGTTCCGGCGAGGAAACTCGCGTTCTGCAGCAATAACACGCCGTTGGTGGCGACTTTGCCGGGAATCGCCAGGCTGTACGTTCCGGCCGCGGTGCGGGTCAGGGTGAATGCGCCTTGTGATTTGATTGAGGCGCCATTCGCCGAAATATACCCGCCAATCAACTTTGTCGCGGTAAAGGGAATGTAAACGAATTGGAACTGTGACTGGTTGGTTGCGAGCACCTGCGGATCGCCGGCAGAAGCTTCCCGCAGAGAGATCACCCAACCCGACATTGGGCCGGGAGATCACATTCGTCTCCAGGCCCGGACTGTGCGCGTCCGGACTGTCCCACTGCGGATTTCCGTTGACGTCGGGATTTGCCACCGCTCCCGCAACCCAGCCTTGCGCGTAAGGAAACCACGTCGCGGCAAAGTCGAAATTCCCCTCCGGGCTCGGATGGCCGGTTTGGTCGCCTGCCTTGCCCGTTTGAACGTCGGTGTTGCCATTGCCGAATGTGCCATCGACCATTGGATGGGTCCCTGGCCTGCCTGACCGAGACTGACCGTGGAATCAAACGCCGTGTTACCGGCGGCGATCCAGTTGGCCGCCGACACCGTGTTGACCGGGAAAGGGCCGGGCGGTTGTGAGAAAGAAGGGGGCACTTGCGGGTCCGGTCCGTAGGGAGTCACCAGAATTCGCGTCCACATCGCCAATAAAGTCGGCGCGGTATTTTTCCAGGTAAGTGAAGGGATCTGCCGGCGCGGTATAAGTCGAATCAGCAGCATAATTGGCCGTAAACGGCGCTGAGGCCGTGTATCGCCCGTAGGATGAATCGGCGCCGTTGGAATTGCCGGGATAAATGCCGCCATAGACCCATTCATCATTTGGTGTTGCGGGATCGCGGCTGGGAATCGGCGTGTTGGTGGCCCCGCCAATGCCAAGAAAAATTCCGGCCACGAAGTTGGTTCCGTCACTGGTGGTCAGCCGCCAATTGCCGCGGGCGCCGCTGGTGGTGCCGGCCAGAATCACCGTGTTGACTCCCGTCCCGACCGCGTGCAAGCGCGCCCAGCGCCAGTTCGCCCAGAGATTCGTATCAACACTATGACTGCTCAGATCGTTCAGGGTGAGCGTGAAGACGACCGTGACATTCGTGTTGATCCCGCCGCTCCCGTCCGGTCGATACCGTGTAGGTCCACCAATACTGTTCAATGGAACCGCCAGCGGCAAGGAAGTCGGGATCCAATTGCACCGGATGCAACCCAATGTTCAGCGCAATCCCCATCGCTGCGCCGTTGGTGGGATTGATCCAGATCA
>DASPXS010000071.1:0-18287 GCA_035637175.1 Haliangiales bacterium
GGCCGGTCTGTTCGACTAGAAATGACTGCAACACGTTCGGCACGGGCGGTGAGTTGAAGTTGGAGCGGTACTTCGGAATCTGCGCGAAACGCTGGAACGCCCGGGTCGGGGCGACACCGGCAGCGTAAGGGTAAAGGTTGCCCGTTCCCAGGCGGTCGGTTTCCCGCCGCTCGGCCAGCCAGGCAGATCGGCCGGTGAGGTCGCGACTCTGTCGCGTCACCGTGAACGCGTAATCATTTGTCGTCGCACCGTTTTGTGCGAGTTTGAAAGCCGCGTTCGTTGCGGGCGCCGTGTTGCCTGCCAATCCGCCTCCGACGGTGCGTTCGCTGATGCCGGCAACATTTTGTCCCGCCTTGGCGCCGTCCGAAGAAGCCACCTGGGGGGTTGTGACCGGCGGGGTCCGGGGCGCAGCCGGGGATTTTTGTGCGTCAGCCAACATCTCGGTGCGAGCCGTCACGGCGCCGGCCTGGGCGGGTGTCAGGCCGTAACGCTCGCGCAACAGAACTTCGGCGCGCTCGTTCTCGACGTTCAATCCGCGAGTAATGGTTGCGGTTCCAACCGGGGCGCCCGCAATTTCCTTCCTTTTATCATTGGAAGCCAACTCCGACGGCGCGCGCTTTTCAGAGTTTTGTCGGGCTTCAAGTTTGGCGGGTTGTTCAGCGGATTTCAACGGCGTGTCTTTGGATTCGGCCGGGGCCAGAACTTCCCGTTCCGTCGGGGTGTTTTCCGCGAGCGGCACCACACGCGTCGTCGCCGCCAGCGCGATCGTGGTTTCGACTTTGAGCGTCCGTTGCAATGCGTCGTTGAACTGTGTCTCGTCCATTTCCTCCACGTGCCCGTCGCCGAGCAAAACCGGTCGGCGGCCCCGTGGGGTCGGCGAGTACGCGAGAATGGAGCCGTGATCGCCTTCGATTTTCCCCGCGCCGAGATAAACAAAATTCTTCCCGCTCTCCGGATCTTTCACGAGCTTGTCTGCGACTGCCCCTCCGAGTTCGTCCCTCATTTGCTCCAAGGTAGCGGGCAACCTGCCGTCGTGGTCACCGGCATAAATTCGCGCGGCGATACCGATTTGCATGAGTTGATTGAATGCGGCGATCCGTTCTGTTTTTGATTTAGCCTTGAATAGTGTCGGCCCGGACAGGCCAAACAGGATCACCAGCAGCGCGCAAATCGAACCCGCCACCGCCAGCCGTGGCCACAGCAGTTTCCACCACGCGCCTTTCACCGCCGGTTGTTCGGCCCCCGGCTTCGCGAACGTCCGCGCCACTTCGTCCTGCAATAATCTGCGCGTAGCTGGATGCAGCTCAAACGGCGCGCTCGCTTCCCCACGGCGCGTTTTCGCCCAGGACTTCAGTTGCTCTTCGACGTTTTTGTTGGGTTCGTCTGGCATCTCGTTCACTTCATTAGACGGAAGAGGGCGTAGTATTCTCCCGCGAAAACACGCCGCGCGCAATCTCTTCGAGCCGGTCGAGGCACTTGCTCAAGCGCGAACTGACCGTTTTCACGTTCAATTGCAAGGTGTTGCTGATTTCCTCATAACTCAAATCGCCAAAATAGCGAAGCTCGATAATTTCACGGCAGGGTTCGCCGAGATGGTCGAGTGCCTCGCGGAGCAGTGCCCTGCGCTCCGCGTTCATGACGCCGGCGTCGGGGGCGGGCGCGGCGCTGGGCGGATCGACCGTCAGACCGTTCTCCGGGTCTTCGGCCTGCAATGAAATCGGCGTCTGTCCCCCGCCGCGCTTGGCCGCCCGTTGACGTTCGCGATAATCCCGCGCCTTGTTGGCCGCGATCCGGAAGAGCCAGGTCTGCAATTGACTTTTGCCGTTGAATGCACCGAGGTTCCTGATCACGGCCAGGAACGCCTCCTGACAGATCTCCTCGACATCCTCGCGCGTCAAGTCAGAGGCCAGTTGAAACACGAAGCGGCCTGCCGCCGCGTAGTGCAGGTCGAACAATGCGTCCCACGCCTGCGCCTCGCCCCGACGGCATCGGGCAATCATTTCGGCTTCGGCATCGGGGTTCATCGGGCAATCAGTTTAAAGAAGCGGACGCGCGTTGACCAGCTTTTGCTCGGCCCGCCTTCAAGTGAAACGATCCAACGGAGCATTTGTTTCGGCCCACCGTCTAACGCGTCATGTGGCCAAACAATTGGTTTCGTCCTTCCGTAAAATTTTCACGCATTTTGCGTGAGGTTCACGCCGCCCGGGGTAATTCGCCCACACAAATTTTTTACAACACCTTTACCCGCGGCGCACACATGCAAGGTGCGAGTTATGCTAAATAAATTTTCCATGAGCCCTGATCAGTCCGGCCGGTCCAGGCCGAAAAGAACAACGGAGGTCGTTATGCGGTCGATGATGAAAATCCTGGCGGTGTTGGTCTCGTCGGTGGCGGCCCTTGCCAGCCAGGCAACGCCGCCTGCCACAAAGGCAAAGCCGGCGTCCGTCTCCGGCGACATCCTGCTGCGCGAGGTGCGCTACGACGGCAAACTCTCCGACACCCAGGCAAGGTTCACGGTGGAGATTGACGCCGAATCGTTCGGCAAAGGCGACGCTTCACTCACGCTCTTCGACGGCGACGTTGCTGTGCTGCCTGCCAAACTGCCTTCCGGATGGCGCATGGTGCGCGAAGGCAACCGGTATCGGCTCATCGCTTCGCGCGCCGGAAAGCACAGGCTCAAGCTCGAACTGGTGGCGAAAATCACACGCGCCGAACCGTGGAACCAGATTTGTTTTGTTGGTCCTGCCGCCAGTATCGCGTCAGTCACCGCCGCCGCGGACGGTGATGGTCTCGAGCTTCAACTGCTCAGCGGAACACCCCTCGACGGGGAGCGGAAAAACAAATCAGTCGCCCGGGGAGTATTGGGCGCGGATCGCAACGTCGCGTTGCGCTGGCAAAGCAAAGCCGCCGAAGCGTCGCACAAAGCCCTGATCACCTGCGAAACCGTCGCCGCGGCGCAGGCCACCCCCACGGTCATCAAGTTCGTCACCGAACTGCGTTACGACATCGTTCAGGGCAACCTCGCAAAGTTCGCAGTGATTGTGCCGGCGAACCATGCGCTCACGCGCGTCGAGGGACCGCAAATCCGCGACTGGCAGGCAGTGATGGAAGGCGATCACCAGATCCTCACGGTCGAGCTGATCAGGCCGGTTGAAAAATCCTACAATCTCAAGCTCTTTTCCGAGCAGACCGTCGAGACCACGCCGTTCAGCGCGCAGCTCAATGTCCCGCAACCGCAGGGCGTGGATCGCGAGACCGGTTCGCTCACCCTCTCCGCCGAAGACCTCACGGTCGAAACGTCGTCGCTCTCCGGTCTTCGGCAGATCAACGCGCCGGCGGGAGCATTCGCGGCCTACCGGTTCTACGGACGACCGCTCTCGCTCACCGCCAATCTCCGCCGCATCGAGCCGGTCCTCAACGTCGCCGGTCGCGTGACCGCGCGGCTCGAAGAAACCCGTCTGCTCCTCTCGCACGTGTTGACCTTGAAGGTCGAGAAGGCCGGCGTTTATTCCGTCGAGTTGTCGCCCCTGGCGAATTTCGTCGTTGCGGACGTGCGCGGCGATGGCGTGGAAGACTGGAAGGCGCGTGACGGAAAGCTGATCGTCAATTTCGCCAGCCGCGTGCTGGGCGAACGCAGGCTCGACATCCAACTGGAGCAGGCGCAAAAGGCATTCCCCGAACAGATCGTTGTGGCACCGCTTCGCGTCGCTTCCGCGGCCAGGCAGACCGCGCAGATCGGGGCCGGTTCCGCCCCCGGCATCAGCCTGAAGACAGCGGAGTTGAACGGTCTCCGCGAGATTTCCATCAATCATCTGACCGATCGAATCGACGAGTTGCTCGCTTACGTCGCGGATCAGCCTGACTGGACGCTCAAACTCACGACCGAGAAACTTGCCCCGCGCGTCATCGCGGACGTCTTCAACCTGGTCACGGTCGGCGACGGCCTGCTCGGCGGAAGTGCGACCATCCGCTACGCCATCATCAACCAGGGGGTGCAGAAATTCCGTCTGCGATTGCCGGCCGCGTGGAAGAACGTTGACTTCACAGGACCAAATATCCGCCGGAAAGAGCCACTTGAGCCGGCGCCGAACGCCGACACCAACTACGTTGTCTGGAATGTCGCGTTGCAGGACAAAGCGTGGGGCGGCTACACGCTCGTGGTCACTTACGACGAGCAGTTCGATCCCCACAAGGCGAGGCTCAAGCTGGGTGACATCCATGCGCTCGAGGTGGAACGCGAAACGGGCAGCGTGGCCGTCACCAGCGCCGCCAGCCTTCAATTGCGCGAGGCCAAAGCCACGGGACCGCTCCGCCGCATCGACGAGGGCGAACTCGCCGAAACAGACCGCGCGTTGGTCACCCGTTCCGTCCTGCTCGCCTATCGCTACGGCACCGGCGACGCCTACGAGCTGGCCGTGGAGGCGACGCGTTTTCCCGAAGAGAAGGTCCTCGAAGCGATCGCCGACCGCACCCAACTGACGACCGTGGTCACCGAGGCGGGCGAGATGCTCACGCAGGCAACCTTCATGGTGAAGAACAACGACAAGCAATTTCAGACGTTCACCCTGCCGAAGGGGGCGAAATTCTGGTCGGCCTACGTCAACGGGCAGCCGGTCAAAGCCGAGGCCGACGGCGCGAAGTTGCTGGTTCCTCTGCCGCGCCAGGCAAACCGGGATCAGACGTTCGCCGTCGAAATCGTTTACGCGCAAAATCTCGGTTCACTCAAGCGGTGGTCCCCGCGCGAAATCGCCCTGGCCGCGCCGCAAACTGACATTCAAACAACCTTCGCCGAATGGGAACTCTACATTCCCACGACGCATCAACTCATGAGCTTCGACGGCAATATGAGCGTCGCGCGCGGCACCACCTACGCGTTGGGCGATGCCTGGACGGAATTCGCCACGGTTTACCGGGAACTGTGGCGAAACACCAAAGGATTGCTGGCCGTGTTGCTGGTCGTTGGCGTGTTCGCCGCGTTCGTCATTGCAGCGATTCGCCGGGGGTGGCACGGCGCCATGACGGCGTTGGTGCTCATCGCGGTCTGCGCCGTTCTTGCCGCAATGCTGCTGCCCGCCTTGGGAAAGGCCAAAGTCAAAGCCCAACGCATCAGTGCGATCAACAACTTGAAGCAAATCGGTCTCGCCGCGCGAATCTATTCGACGGACAACGGCGATCGTTTCCCCGCCAGTTTCGATCAGATGCGCAATGAGATCGGCACGGACAAAGTGCTCATTGATCCGGCGAGCGGACAGCCCTTCGTTTGGGTCGGCGCCGGAAAGTCCGAGAGCGAGCCCACGGCGATCATCGCTTACTCGCCCGTGGACACGGACGGGCGCGCGGTTCTTTTCGCCGACGGCAGCGTGGTGCAGATGAACACGCGACAGTTTGAAGATGCCCTGCAGCGCACTGGTCTCGCGGCGGGCCGGCCCGCCGGGCTGGCCGCGGCTCAGACCCCGCAGTTGCCTGGCGACGTTCCGCCATCGTCTTCTCTGCCGGCTGTGCAGGCCGGCGGAATTGGCGGCGGGCCCGGCACCGCAGCCGCAGCGACGGCTCCCGCCGCATTTCCCATGGCCCGCGGCATCCGTCCTCTGCGCATCGACATTCCGCGCACGGGACAAAAGTTTACCTTCACCAAAGTGCTCAAGCTGACCGGGGAACCGCTCACGGTCGAGGCGCTGGCTGTCACCACGAACGTGCTGAATGCGGTCCGCAGCATGCTCCAGGTCGGCGTGTTCCTCGCCGGACTTCTGCTGCTGGGGTGGCAGCTCCGCCGCGCCGCGCCGCGCAGCCTACCGGTAACGATCGCGCTGGCCATGATCGTCGGGAGTGTCGGTCATCTGCTGGTCACCACGCGTTTGCTCGGCATGGTGCTGGCCATCGGCGCTCCGGTGATCGTCATTGCGTCGGCGGTGCTGCTGGCTCGCCGTTACTGGTCGCGCCGCGCTGAAGCGCCCGGTTCGGAAGCCGAGGGAACCGCGCCAACGCCATCACCCGGCGGTTCGACCGGAATGGGCCCCGCTGTCGCCGCGATCGCGCTGATGCTCTCGGTGGCGTCGGTTCAAGCCGAGGAAGCGACCGCACTGTCCGCGTCCTCCGATCCGCATTCCGCCCTTGAATCCGTGTCCATCCTGTCGGCCAGCTACACCGGTACCGTGCACGAACGCGTGGCGCGGATCGACGCGGTGGTCCAGGTGTCGGCCACCAAAGCCGGACAAACCATTCCCCTGTTCGGCGAGGATGTTGCCGTCGAAGAGTTCTCGGCGACTCCGGGCAACGTCAGGCTTGTGCGCCAGGGCAACTCGATCGGCGTGCGCCTGCCGAAAAGTGGCGGGGCGACGTTGCGGGTGAAATTCCTGGTGAAGCTCGGTGGCGACGTGACCAAACGGCACCTCGCCTTCGCCATTCCTCCGGCGTTGTCCAGCGAGCTTTCGCTCACCGTGGACGAGCCGGAGGCCGCCGTGGAATTTCCGACCGCGGTCTCCTATCACAGCGTCGCCTCGCAACAACAAACCCGTGTCGAAGCCATCATCGGCGCCGGCGAACGCGTCGAGTTGCAGTGGACACCGCGCGTGAAGCGCGCCGCGGAAATTGTCGCCACCGTGTTCTGTCAGAATGCGTCGCTGGTCAGTTTCACCGGCGGGGTGATGAGTCTCCGCTCGCAGCTTGATTACCAGGTTACCCAGGGCGAATTGCGCGAAGCGCGCATCCGCTTGCCGGCGGGGCACCGCCTGCTGCGGGTCGAAGGCGAATCGATCCGCACCTGGCAGATCAGGACAGGCTCGCTTTCGATCCGTCCCGTCCCTGACTCCTCACGGAAGGGGAACAGCGACGGACGCGGCGGACCGCTCCCCTCCCCGGGAGAGTCCGGGGGTGGATCGCTGAACGACAATGACGGTCAAATCCTGGTGGTCGAACTGCTCAAAGGGGTTTCGCCCGGCTACAAACTGGTGGTCGAAACGGAAAAGACCATCGAAACACTGCCGGAAACTTTCAGGATCGAAACTCCACACGCGCTGGATGTGAAGCGGGAGACCGGCTTTGTCGCGCTGGCCGGCAGCGACGAACTCGGCTTGACGGTGGACGCCGTCCAGGGCCTGCAAAAGGTCGATGCGGGCGAGTTCCACAAAGTCACCGCGCAGACAAACGCGCTGGCCGGCGCCTATCAATACTTGAAACCGGAGTTCGGGTTGAACGTCCGCGTCGAACCGCTGCAACCGCAGATCGAAGCGACGGTGCGCACCCGCGTGCGCATCGGCACAGAGCAAATCCATCTGGACGCGCGCGTGGATTACCTCATCAAACGCGCGGGCGTGTTCGCGCTGCGACTCCTTTTGCCAAAGGATTTTCGTGTCGAGGCGGTGACCGGAAACGAGATCGCTCAATGGGTTGAAAAGTCGGACGGCGACAATCGCGTGTTGGAAGTGACTCTCAAACAGCGGACGCTCGGCGGCTACACGCTGCAACTCGGCCTGGTGAAGTCGCAAAAGGAATTGCCCAGGACCGTGGAAGTCGCGGGCGTGCACCCGCTCGACACCATGAAGCTCACGGGTTATGTCGTCGTCGCCACGGAGGTGGGGGTACAGACAAAAAGCGCGTCATTCGAGGGTTTGACCGAGGTGCCGGTGAACACCGTGGGCAGTGGGGCAGGCGTCTCGCCTGCGAATGACGGCACGAACGGCGGGACCGCGGCTTCACTCGGCGGCGGTCTCGCCTACAAATTCATTGCCAGCGATCCCGTGCCCGCGACCACGCCGTGGAGACTCTCGATCGCGACCGAAACAGTCGAGTCGTGGGTGCGCGCCGAGGTGGTTAACTGGCTGACGCTGAGCGAGACGCTGGTGTCCGGCCGCGCTTTGGTGCGTTACGAAATCCAAAACGCCCCCGTGAAGGAATTCCGGCTGAAGATCCCAAGCGCGTTCAAAAACGTGGAAATCACCGGCGCGAACATCCGTCGCCGCGACCAGAGCGGCGAGGAATGGCGGATTGCGCTGCAGAACAAAGTCGTCGGCGTCCACCTGTTGACGGTGACCTGGGAACAGCCGTGGAACGTGAAGGAGCAAGGCACGGAAAACCTGTTCACCGCGGCGGGCGTCGAGGCGCTGGGCGTCGAACGCGAGACCGGCATGTTCGCGGTCGTTGCCAAGTCGCATTTGCAGGTCGCGGCCAAGTCGGTCAGCGCCGAACTGATCCGGGCGGACCTGCCGGAACTGCCCGCCTGGGCCGGTCCCGCGGACGAATCAACCGCGCTGGTCTTCCGCTACCTCCGGCCCGGCTACCAGCTCTCGCTGGTCGCGCAACGTTTCGCCGAGGCCGAAGTCCTTCAGGCCCTGGTGGACGACGCGCGAATCACCACGGTCGTGGCCGACGACGGCCAGATGATGACCGAACTGGCCCTTTCGGTCCGCAACAATGGCCGCCAATTTCTCGAGATCACCCTGCCGAAAGGCGCGCAGGTTTGGTCGGCGTTTGTCGCCGGACAGGCCGTTCGGCCGGGCACCCGCGACGGCCGGTTGCTGTTGCCGCTCGAACGCGCCGCGGACACAGCGACTCCGGTGGAACTGATCTACGTGAGCGCGGACAAGTTTCCGCGGACGAAAGGCGTGGTGGACCTGGCATCGCCGGCGCTCGATGTTCCGGTGAAGAACGCGCGGTGGGAGCTTTATCTGCCGCCGGACTATGGTTACAGCCGGTTCGGCGGCACCATGACCCGCGAACCGGACGCCGCGCCGGTGGTGCGCACCTTCAGCGCGCTCGAATACCGGGAAGCGGAGCAGGAGAAGAAAAAGGAGCGCGAGATCACTTTGTCGAGTTCGCGCGACGAGGTCCGACGCAACATCGCCGCCGGAAAACTCGATAATGCGAACAGGGCTTACCGCATGGTGGAACGTTATGGAATGGTCAGGGAAAGCGACGAGCTGGAAAAGCTCGGCAAGGACCTGCGCAAGGCCCAAAGCGACAACCTGCTGAACGCGCAGCAAGCCGTTGTCGCGAACAACTCGGCGTTCTTTGCCCGGGACGGCGCCAAGCCGGTGCAGGAGGTTCAGGCCCAGCTCGACACCAAGACCGCTGAACGGCAATGGGAGAGGTTGCAACAGGCGCAGGAAGTTGTGACCGCGGCGGCCCGCCCGCTGCGCGTGAACCTGCCTGCGCGCGGTCTGCGCCATTCATTCTCACAAATTCTCCAGACCGAAGTCGGCAAACCGATGATCGTCCGCTTCGTCGCCTCCAATGCGAAGGCGGCCAATTGGCCCATCCGCGTCATGCTGGGAGCGCTCGCCTTTGCAGGTTTGTGGGCGCTGGTGAGTTGGATGCTGGGACAGCGGAAGGCGCAAGCCGTCGTGTCAATACAGTGAAAGGGAGAGGCGGCAGAATGCGGTCCTGGTTTTCATTGCGCTGTGCTCCTCCCCACACGGGACTCGACACCCAATTCAGGAGTCTTCTCAGGCGGCTTAAGCAGGAACACCGACACCGTGTCTCTCCCAACTAATGGGAGAAGCGTATTGGCCGGGAGCACCTCCGGGAGTACCTACATTTTCCTTTTCGATTTCCCGTTCTGTGATTTCACACGCAAACTCGCAATCAACATCACGTCCACAATGTCGAAGGAGTCGTCCGGCTGATAAACGATCACGGTGCGACCACTGGGCGAGGTCATCAGAAAGTCGCGATGGCGAACCGGGATGGCGCGTCCATCGGCCAAATGGAGGGAAAACGGCTGGAACTGGACGGCATCGCGCAGGTTGCGAATCTCATCAATCTTCATGCGGACATATTTACATCTGTTCCGCCTCTCAGGCAAGCCGCCCGGCACACCTTCTCGCAATTCCTTCAAACGGAGGTCGTCAAGCCGATCCTCGTCAGCTCCGTTGCGTCCAGCGCGAGAGCCGCCAGCCGGCACGTGCAAATTGTTTTCTTCTGCGCAGGATTTGTTGGGTTGTGGGCACTCGTGATGTCGTCGCTTGGCCAGCGAAAGGTGGAGGCGCAAGCCTGAGCGCTCCGACGGGTTGAAACGGGAATGGCGACCGTGGCAAGCAGGCGGGCCGCTCGATGCGTGTAGCGGCGGTTTCGGAGCATAGAGGGCTGGGTGAACACGGAGAGAACATTTCAGTCGAAAGGTTCAACGCAAAATCCCAGTGACCCAGAGGCGCAGTGAATTTCCATTTGCTTCTCCACGCCTTTGCGACCTGACGTTAAAGCTTGCTCCGGGTTGGGTAAATTATTGCGTTAGTCTTGCCACACGCCGGAGAACAGGATAGTTTCAACACATGAGCACAGAGGAAATCTTGCTCGAAGAGATCAAGCATCAGCCCGAGCCGGTCTTGCGTGAACTCTGGCATTACCTGAAATTCCTAACCCGCCAGTACGAAGAGGAGAAATGGGCTGACGTACTCCCCGGCCGCGAAGTCGAACAGGAAGTTTTGGACATTCTCGACGCCAAATGAGTCCCCGCCACGGAGAGGTCTGGCTCGTGGACATGGGCATGGCGGCCAAGACCCGTCCTGGTGTGGTCGAAGAAATCAAGCGGTTGCCGCCGTCGGAACAGGCCGAAGTCATTCGGTTCACTTGCGAAGTGGCCCGCACGCGTCAACTCACGCCCAGTGAATTGGGCGAACTAGCCGAACGGTTGGCCGAAACCGACGATCCTGCCGAGGTCAGCCGATTGAAGTCCGCCTTGACGCGCGGGTTCTACGGCGAATGATTCATGCCAAAGATCTTGCGCCGCAACCTGCCCCGGCCGTTGTATGCGCATCTGTTTGAACGGATACAGCAACGTCAGATTTCCGGAATGCAGCTTGCCTTGATGATTGAATGGCTGGACACGCAGCCGGAGGTCCCCACTGGGAATTGGTTTAAAAGATTTACAGACATGATTGTGTGCGGTGAAGGCGAACTGATCAAAACGTTTCTCACCACCGAACAAGATCATGAAGCCTCCTTTCGCTTCTGCGCATGCACTGGGACCATGAACCCAGCCCGGTAGGGCGCGGTGTCCTCACCGCGCCGCGGGCCAAACAACACGTTTGCGACGTTCGCGGCGGGCTGAGGACAGCCCGCCCTACCTTCCGGTTCATGGGTAGCGAAGCCCGTTCTTGCTCTGCGCATTTCGCGGGAGCATTTCCACCCAATTCCTGTCTAACCAAACATGAAACGCTGGATTTTCTCGTTGGTCCTTCTGATCGGAACGATCTCGTCCGGCTTCGGTGCCGGCTTAATCATCGTTGATGAAGCGCATTGGTGGCCCGGGCCCAGGCCACCCATCTACCCCCCACCCTGGCCGCCGCCACGCCCCAGACCCGAACCCTGGCCGCGACCGTGGCCCGTCCCTCCACCACGGGTTTATTCCTTCTGCCCGCTGGAGGTGACGCGGCATCAGGCGGACATCCGCATCAACGACCAGGTTGCAACCACGTCCATCGAACAGGAGTTTTACAATCCCAACGCGCAACGCATCGAAGGGACATTCCTGTTTCCCGTGTCCAAAGGGGCGCAGATCCGCAAGTTCACTATGGAGATCGACGGCAAGCCGGTCGAGGCCGAACTGATGTCCGCCGACAAAGCGCGCGGGATTTACGAAGACATCGTCCGCAAGCTGCGCGATCCGGCGCTGCTGGAGTATGCCGGTCAGGACGTTTTCAAGGTGCGCATTTTTCCCATCGAGCCGCACGCCCGGAAACACCTGTCGCTCTCTTACACGCAATTGCTCAAGTCCGATTCCGGCCTTATCGGCTATGCCTATCCGCTCAACACCGAGAAATTCTCCGCCAAACCGATCCCGGTCGTGAGCCTCAAGGTTGAAGTCGAGACGAAACGCCCGCTCAAGTCCATCTATTCGCCGAGTCACAACGTGGAAATCAAACGGCATGGAGGGAACAAGGCCACAGTGGGCTTCGAGGCGAAGGACGTGAAACCGGACACGGACTTTCAACTCTTCTTCGCGCCGGAGGCCGACGACATCGGCGTGAATCTGATGACTTACCAGACCGGCTCGGACGAAGGCTACTTCCTGTTGCTGGCCTCGCCGGGCGTGGACGTGAAAGACCAGAAGATCGTTCCCAAGGACGTCGCCTTCGTGCTCGACACGTCCGGTTCGATGGCGGGCCAGAAGCTGGACCAGGCGAAGAAAGCGCTGTCGTTCTGCGTGGAAAACCTGAACGACGCCGATCGCTTCGAGATCATCCGCTTTTCCACCGAAACCGAGCCGTTGTTCGACAAACTTGCGGACGCTTCGAAAGAGAATCGTTCCCGCGCAAACAATTTCATCAAAGAGCTGAAGCCCATCGGCGGCACGGCCATCGACGACGCCTTGAAACAGGCGCTGGCCCTGCGGTCCGAAAAGAGCGAACGGCCGTTCGTCGTCATTTTCCTCACCGACGGCCTGCCCACGATCGGAGTCACGAGCGAGGACCAGATCGCGGGCAACGTGAAGAAAAACAGCGGCGGCGACGCGCGCGTCTTCTGCTTCGGCATCGGGCACGACGTGAACACGCATTTGCTGGACAAAATCACCGAGGAGACGCGCGCCTTCAGCCAATATGTCCTGCCAGAGGAAGACATCGAAGTGAAGGTGTCGAATTTCTTCGCCAAGATCAAAGACCCGATCCTGACCAATCCCACATTGAGCTTCACGGGCGACATTCGCGTGACGAAGCTTTATCCCTCGCCGTTGCCCGATTTGTTCAAAGGCCAGCAACTCGTCCTGGCCGGACGTTACACGGGCAAAGGCGCATCGGCGGTCGTGCTCGAAGGAACCGTCAACGGCGCGAAGAGGAAGTTTGCTTACGATGTGAATTTTTCGGGCGACGCGACCGAACACGATTTCATCCCTCGCCTTTGGGCGACGCGCCGCGTCGGTCATCTGCTGGAAGAAATCCGTTTGCACGGCGAGAACGCCGAATTGAAAGAGGAAGTCACCGAACTGGCGCGCAAATACAGCATCGTCACGCCCTACACGGCTTATCTGATTGTGGAGGACGAAGCGCGCCGCGGCGTGCCGATTCTCTCGCAGACGCTGCCGCAATTGCAGGAGGACGAAGCCGCGCGGCGGTCGGTCGGGGAATATTACCAGGATTCCATGATGAAGCGGTACGGCCTCGCGCCGGTCACGCGGTCGCGCAGTGAATTGGCTTTCAAATCGGCCAATGCGCCGGCTGAGGCGATTTCCGCCGGCGGCGCCGAAGCCCAACGGGGATTCGTTGCGCTTGCTCCGCAGTCAATCCCGTCTCCCGGCGCAGCGGGCGGCACGGCGGCAGGCGGAACTGTCGCCGCTGAACGCGTCGCTCAATACACGCAGCAAACGCAGTTCGTCGGCGGGCGCAGCTTTTATCAGAACGGCAATCAGTGGATAGATGCCTCCGTCCAGAAACTGAAGGACGCCAAACGCGTCCGCGTTCAATTCAACTCGAAGGAGTATTTCGACCTGGTCACGAAGAAACCGGAGGCTTTGCCCTGGCTGGCGCTCGGACAAAACGTCCAGTTCGCGATGAATGGAACCGTTTATGAAATCTTTGACACCGAGCAATCCAATGGAGGCAAGCCATGAGAGCAAGAACGCAAGGACTCGATCGATCTGACGGTGTCCCAAGGAATGCCAACCTGTCGTGTCATGCAGGCGTTGTGTTCCCCTCACCCCGGCCCTCTCCCGCCGGGAGAGGGAGAATCGTTCACCGCGCCCGGACCACACCACCGTCTTCTGTCGGTCGCCTGTTGTGTGGCTTGGGCGACAAGAAGCCGACGACAGGCGACGAGACATCCACATTTCGCGCGGGCACGGTCTGCTGTCCCCTCTCCCCGCGGGAGAGGGCAAGGGTGAGGGGGACGTACACGGTTGCCACGCTGCTGACATGCACGTTGCTGGTCGCTGCAAGCGCCCTGGCAAAGGACGAGCCCCCTGAGAAGAAAGACAAGCCGAAAATTGAAGTCTGTTTCGTGCTCGATACCACCGGCTCCATGTCGGGTCTCATCGAAGGGGCAAAACAAAAGATCTGGTCGATCGCCAATGAAATCACGAGCGCCAAGCCGACGCCGGACATCCGCGTCGGCCTCATCGGCTATCGCGACCGCGGCGACGAGTATGTGACCAAGGTTTTCGATCTGACCAACGACATTGATGCGGTTTACGGTCATTTGCAGGCCTTCCGCGCCGCCGGCGGCGGTGACACGCCCGAATCCGTCAACGAAGCCCTCTCCGAGGCCGTGAATAAAATGTCATGGAGCGCCGACCGAAAGGTGCTGAAGATTGTGTTCCTGGTGGGCGATGCCCCGCCGCACATGGATTATCAGGGCGCGCCGAAGTATCCCGAAGTCTGCCAGGAGGCAATGAAGCACGATCTCATCATCAATACCATTCAATGCGGCGCCCTCGCCGAGACGACTCCGGTTTGGAGGGAAATCGCCAAACTGGCTGAAGGCAGCTACGCCGCCATTGCGCAGTCGGGCGGGATGATCGCCATCGCCACACCCGTGGACAGCGAACTGGCCGAACTCAATCGCAAGCTGGGCGCGACGATGGTCGCTTACGGCGACGAGACGGTGCAACGCAGGGTGGTGTCCCGACAGGCTGCGTCCGAAGCGGCGCCGGCGAGTGTGGCGGCCGACCGGTTGTCCTTCAACGCGCGCTACGGTCTGGTCGTGCAGGGGGAAGGCGAACTGCTCGATTCGCTCAGCCAGGGAAAACTCAAACTGGAATCGCTCAAAAAGGATCAACTTCCCAAGGAATGGCAGGGGCTGGACGCCGCCGCGCTCAAGGTGGAAGTCGAGAAGAAACAAAAGGAGCGCGTGGAATTGCAGACACGCATTCAGAAGTTGAGCAAGGAACGGGAGAATTACCTGGCGCAGGAACGCAAACGCCTCGCCGAAAAGAGCAAGTCCGGTTCATTCGACGACAAGGTGTCGCAAACCATCCGCGACCAGGCAGCGCGCAAGGGAATTGAATACGGGAAATAGGGTGAACGCCACAGGCATAAGCGGACTACGGATTCCAGACCGGCGAGTCCGGTGGACGAATAAGGGAAGATGAATGAGAGCCTGGAGGTAGCTGTTCCCTCTCCCCGAGGGAGAGGGTCAGGGTGAGGGGAAACGCCGGTTCGACAGCTACTGGATGTCCCAAGGACTCCTCAGTAATGCCCATCGGTAATTCAGAAGCGCATCCGGCGCGGGTCAGTCCTCGTTCGCCGTTGGCTCCAGGCATCCGGTTGCGGAGCAATTCGACTTTGATTCCGTCCAACACGCCGGTTTGATACCATGCACATCATGAAAAGGGCCTTCTTCCCGGCATTGGTCTGGCTGCTCGTGAACAGCTCTCTCTCCTTTGCCGCCTCGCGCGAGGCGCAGTGGCAGGAGGTGGATGACGCCGTCCGAAAAGGTTTGCCGAAGACGGCCATCGAAAAGCTGGATCCCATCATCCAGGGCGCGCTCAAGGACAAAGCCTGGGGCGAGGCGACCAAAGCCATCGCGCGCAAGATCGTCCTCGAAGGCAATATCCAGGGGAACAAACCCGAGGAAAAAATCGTCCGCATGGAGGCGGAGATTTCCCGAGCGCCGAAAGAAATCGTACCGTTGCTCGATACGATTCTGGCGAATTGGTATTGGCACTATTACCTGAACAATCGCTGGCGGTTTCTGCAACGGACGCAAATGACGCAGAACCCACCCCTGACCCCGCCCACCCGGGGAACTAACCCGGCGCGCCTGCCGGAAAAGGATTTCACGACCTGGGACCTGCCGCGACTCTTCGCCGAGATCGACAAGCAATTTCAGAACGCGCTCGCGAACGCGGACACTCTCAAGAAGACGCCGGTCTCGGTGTTCGACGATCTGCTGGTCAAAGGCGCTCTGCCGGACAGCTATCGTCCCACGCTTTACGATTTTATCGCGCATGAGGCATTGAGATTCTATTCATCCGGTGAGCAGGCTGCGGCCAGGACCGAGGACGCTTTCGAGATTTCGGACGACAGTCCCATTTTCGATTCGGTGGAACGGTTCGTCGCGTGGAAAGCAGGGCAGACTTCTTCGCCTGCCCGGGGACAGGCTGGAAGCCTGTCCTACTCCGGCGACTCACCCATCCTCAAAGCAATCCGCCTTTATCAGGACCTGCTGAAGTTCCATCAGAATGACAAAGACCCATCGGCATTCATCGACGACGACATCGCGCGGCTGGCCTGCGGTTACAGCGTCGCGTTCGGCGAGGGAAAGAATGCCCGTTACAAGGCCGCCCTCAAAACGCTCGTGGACAAATGGGCCGATCACGAGCTTTCCGCCCTCGCGCTCCACAATTGGGCGCGCGTGCTTCAGAGCGAAGAGGCCTTTGTCGAGGCGCGCGACGTTGCCTTGCGCGGCGCGAATGCGTTTCCCGACAGCCCTGGGGGAAAGTTGTGTCGGAACCTGGTTACGGAGATCGAAATGAAATCCGTCGCCATCACGACCGAACGGGTCTGGAACTGCCAAAGCAAGGCAGGCGTCTTGCCTGCCGGGACACAGGCCGATTCAGCCGGCCGGCAGGACGCCTGCCCCACCCTGGAAGTCCGCTATCGCAACGTCACGAACATCTATTTCCGCGCGATCGCCTACGATTGGAACCTGTTCCTGCAAAAGAACCACAGCCGACCGGAATATCTCAACGACGCGGAACGGAAGGAATTGCTAGCGAAAAAACCCGCGCTCGAATGGTCGGCGACTTTGCCGCCGACGACGGATTACAAGGAACGCATCGAGGAACTCCCCGCGCCGGGGCTGAAGCCCGGTTACTATTTTATCATCGCGAGCTCCAGGCCCGGATTTGGCGGGAACGACAATCCGGTAACGTTCACCGACGTCTGGGTCAGCGAGCTGGCGCTGGTCGTTCGACCGCGCGACGGCAGCATCGAAGGGTTCGTGCTCGAAGCCGATTCCGGCGAGCCGCTGGCCGGCGCGGAGGTGATGGCCTGGCACCTCGACAATCAGGGCAATCGCATTCCTCATCCGGCGCTGACCACGGACGAGAACGGCTTCTTCACGTTCAAGAGCGCTCAGAACCAGAGTTACCTCTTTCGCGCCCGTCACAACGGGCGCGAGTTGGGATCGCAGCAGGAGTATTCCGCCTACCGTTACGACCCCGAGCGCGCCTACGAGCAGACCGTTTTCTTCACTGACCGCTCGATTTATCGCCCGGGCCAGACGATTCAATACAAGGGCATTTGCCTGCGCGTGGACCAGAAGAAGGACGATTACGAAGCGCTCGCGGGGCGGGAATTGACCGTCATTTTCGCCGACCCGAACAACAAGGAAATCGCGCGCCAGACGCGTCGCTGCAACGATTACGGTTCGTTCGCCGGCAGTTTCACCGCGCCGCGCGACCGTGTCATGGGGGCGATGCGCATTTACGTCGCGCAAGGCCCCGGGGGCCAGGCCGGTTTCAACGTCGAAGAATACAAACGTCCGAAATTTCAAGTGACACTCGATGCGCCGAAGACCGCGGCCAAACTGAACGACAAGGTTTCGCTTGCCGGCCACGCGATGAGTTACACCGGCGCAGCCATCGACGGCGCGCGTGTGAAGTATCGAATCGTGCGCGAGGTGCGCTGGCCTTACTGGTGGAGCTGGTATTCGTGGCGCAGGCCGCAGGTGCAGGAAAGCCAGGAAATTGCGCACGGCATCGCCACCAGCGAAGCCGATGGCTCGTTCAAAATCGAATTCCTCGCCAGGTCTGACCCCAAAGTCTCGGAAATGGACGAGGCTTCTTTCAGTTTCACCGTTCACGCGGACGTCACCGACAGCGCGGGCGAGACCCGCTCCGCCCGGCGCGGCGTCATGGTCGGCTTCACCGCGCTGCAAGCGACGCTCGGCGCCGGCGAGTGGCAGACGGACGACAAACCGGTTGAACTGAAGATAAAGACCACAACGCTGGACGGCGAACCCCAGGTCGCGGAAGGCCTGGTGAAGATTCATCGGCTCAAGGAGCCGGCGCAAGTGCAGCGCTCCCCTCTGACCGGGCGATATTACCGGGGCTCCGAATCCGCCAACGAACGGCAGGACCTGTCAAACCCGAACAACTGGCCGCTCGGCGAAATCGTGGCCGAGAAGGGCTTCACCCCCGACGCGAAAGGCGAGGCGACTATGTCATTCAATCTCGGCGTGGGGGTTTATCGCGCGATGCTCGAAACACAGGATCGCTTTGGCAAAAAAGTCACGGCGCGGTTGCCCGTTCAGGTGTTGAATCCGGGCAGCGCGACGTTGGCTGTCAAAATTCCGCATCTGCTCGAGGCGCCGTCCTGGTCGTTGGAGCCGGGCGAGGAATTCATGGCTTTGTGGGG
>DASPXS010000072.1:0-12144 GCA_035637175.1 Haliangiales bacterium
GCTTGATGCCTCCACCTTGCCACTGACGTGGAAATTCCGCACCCCGCTGCTCAGCTCCGTAACGGCCACCGAGGCGTTCATCCCTTCGCCCACGTAGAGGATCGTCCCCTCGCCGGCTCGCGTTGACAAATGTCGGCCATAAGCAACCAATCCTCCCGGCAGCCCGGGCACCATCCGGGCGAGCATCATCGCGGCGAACCCCACCGCGGCAATCACGGAGACGGCACCCGCAGCCCTGAACACCCGGCCCGCGCGTTGACCGTTCGACGCGGCGTCCGCCGGCAAACGCCGAAGCAGTGGTGCAACCGTCAACAGTGCGGCCAAAGCGGACAGCCCGATCAGCAGCCGCTGGGCTTGCTGCGTGCCCACCCAGGCAATCAGAAAGATGCTGGAGCCGAGGGCGCCAACGATCGCGCCGATCGTGTTGGCTGCATAGACTCCCCCGACCAATCGTCCCGGGTCCTGTCCGCGTGAGGTGAGCGCCGCCAGAGCCAGCGGAAAACTGGCTCCCCACAAAATCGTCGCCGGCAGGACGCCCCAAAAGCAACGCACCAGATCGAGTTGGAAATTGAACCAGGGACTTTTGGAAAGCGACGGATTGACCGGCCAATAAGGCAAGGAACTGGCCAGCGAGAAGGCGGCCCAGGTGATCGCCGCGGTCAGGAGCATCTGGCAACTGCCCAGTGCGATTCGCGGCCGGACAATCCCGCGCGCCAGGAGTGATCCGAAGCCGCTGCCGATCCCCAGACCCACCAGGAACCCGGCCAATATAATGGAGAAGGTGTAAACTGTCGGGCCCAGCATGAGCGACAGCAGGCGCGTCCAAATGACTTCGGCGCTCAGCGCGCACAACCCGGACAGGGCGATCGGCACATACACAGACCAGGCGTCCGCCACGTGCGCCGCTTGTGCCGACCCTGGATCATCCGCTGGCGCATGGCGCGTCAGGAACGCCAACCCGTAACCGATCAGGGCCACTGTCCCGTTGATTGCCGCAGCGACACAGGTCGCCGTTGCCATGTCGTGAACTCTGAGCAGATAAAACCCGGCGAGGAGACACCCGAACACGGCTCCGGCGATGTTTCCGCCGTAAAAAAATCCGAGCCAGGAAACGCCCAATGGCGTCGTTTCAATCCATCGCGCAACGGCCGGCAGGGTCGCGCCCATCAGCAAGGTGGGAGGCAGCAAGCACACGGCGCCGGCCAGTCCGCGCAACAAAAGGCCCGGCAAACCATGCCCGACGCCGGCCGTGTAAAGTCGCGCGACACCGGGCACCGCAAACAACACCGCGATCGCCAGGATTCCGATTCCCGCTTCCAGCAGGGCGTAAACGCGCAACGGATGTCGGCGCACGGAAATGATGCGCGCCAGGACCAGACTTCCCAGACACATTCCACCCATGAACGTGCCCAGCAACACACCCAATGAGACGGCAGACGATCCGATCATCAGTTGCAACAATTGGAACCAGACGATTTCGTAGATCAACGCCGCGCAGCCGCTGCCGAAAAACAATAACAGCAGCAGAGGCAGGAACCGGCGTGTGGCCGCGGGAGCGGCCGGTGGGTACATGTTCTGCCCGCTCACAAATGAAAACGGGTTCTTAACAGGCCCGATTGGATCGGGGCTGTTCGCCGTCGCGCCCCGTCGCCGACTCGCAATCGGCCAAGCGCCCGACTGTTCCACGCGTGTTCGCTTGGCGCGGGAGGGAATGGGTCAAAAACCCGCGATAGAGCAGACGGCAGTTCCGCGCTACGAGCCTGTTTTGCCGTTTGGCGGGTGACGCCGCGTCCCGGGTAAACGCCTTTCGGTGACGCGACCCGAGGACGACACGTCTTCGGCCGTGCGGTTGGGGCGCGGAAAATCTGATTTGGGTGTCCAGCCGGTTTGGTGTGGGCACGAGCAGACGCGGAGTCAGCGCCGCGTCTGCTCGTTTCGACTTGATTCAATCGGACCGCCGACTTGCGCCTCTGCTCCGGCTGAAAGCAAAGCAAGGGGGCGAGGTGAGGCTACTTTTTCTCCGCTTCGCGCTTGGCCTCCCAGTCACGCGATTGGGCTTCGCCGTTTCGTTCAAATGCAGCTTTGCCTTTGATGCTGTCGCCACTGACCTTGCCGTTGTATTTGGTGGTGACCTTGTTTCCCTGGAATTCGCGAGTTACCGCGAACGAGATTTCATCGCCTTTTATCTTGCCATCGGCAATCTCCGTATCGTTGTTTTGGCCACCGCGTCCTGGCGCCGACAGTGTTCCGGTCAGTTTATCGCCCTCCAGCTTCAATTTGAGAGTGCTTTTCCTGTCCGGTCCGCCATTTCGGCCAGGCACCGTCCACGTCCAGGTGCCACTGGGATCAACCTTCTTGTCCTGGGCCTGGGCCACGGCGCCGAGCGCAAGGATTGCGCAGGTAACCACTTTGATCAGAGTTGTTAAGGCGTGTTGCGTGCGTTTCATAGGCTGTATTTGTTTTAGTTTGGCGTCCTTCCAGAGAATGCAAGTAAGGGCAAACTCTGGAATGACTGGTCCAGTCTGAAGACCCCTAATGGATTGGCAAGGTTACATTCGGCCGGCCAATCCGGGCGCGTGATGCCGGTTGCGGGTGGCGTGTTGCTTTCCGGGCCGTCGTCACACATTTGTAACTCGCCATTCATCTCATTGTCACGCTAGTCTTCCCTCCTTTGATTATGGCGGCGGTGACAACTTTTGGGTCCTCCCACTTCGTCAATCGCGAGTTGAGCTGGCTGGAATTCAACCAGCGCGTGCTCGACGAAGCGCTGGACCCCGCCACACCGCTGCTCGAACGCGTCAAGTTCTTTTGCATCACCAGTTCGAACCTCGACGAGTTTTTTGAGGTCCGCGTTGCCGGGCTCAAGCAGCAGATCGAGAGCGAGGTAGTCGAGCGGAGCATTGACGGCCTGACGGCCAGCGAGACGTTCCGGGCGATCACCAAACGCGTCCGCCGGATGGTCGAACAGCAATACGCCTGCTGGCGCGAGCAACTGGTCCCCGCGCTCGCCGAAAACGGCATTCGTTTTCTGGATTTTTCCGAGCTGAGCGAAGCCGACCGCACGTGGATCGAAATCTATTACCGCACCCAGGTCCGGCCGGTACTCACACCGCTGGCCATCGATCCGGCCCACCCGTTCCCGCAACTGCTGAACAAATCGCTGAACATGATGGTGCAGCTCGAAATGCCGCAGGGCGGCCAGAGGCTGCGTCATCTCGCCGTGGTGCAGGTGCCCCGGGTGCTGCCCAGGCTGGTGAAACTGCCGCGCGACGATTCGCGCCAGGATTACGTGGTCCTTGGCGATCTCATCGGACATTACCTGGCCGATTTATTTTCCGGCACCCGGATCCTCGGTTATTGGCATTTCCGCGTCACGCGCAACAGCGAGTTGTACATCGACGAAGAAGACACGGACAATTTGCTCAAGGCAGTCGAGGATGAGCTGCACAATCGCCGCAAGGGCGAAGCGGTCCGGCTCGAACTGGAAAAAGACTGTCCGCCCGAGATACGGGCCGCGCTCCTGGGCACCTTGCATCTGACCGAAGACGACTTGTATGTCATCGACGGCCCGTTGAACCCGACGCAGATGATGACGATTTACGAGGGGGACCATTCGCCGGAGCTGCGCGACTCGCCGTTTGTCCCGCCGCCCGCTGGGGCGCTGCGCAAGCAACCGGACATGTTCGCCGTGATCCGCGAGCGCGATATTCTGTTGCACCATCCCTACGAGAATTTCAGCGGGGTGATGGAGTTTCTGGAGCAGGCCGCCGAGGACCCCGGCGTGCTGGCCATCAAACAAACTCTCTACCGCACGGGCGGCGATCCGCGCATCGTCGGCGCGCTGATGAACGCGGTCCGCAACGGCAAGCAAGTCACCGCCGTGCTCGAGTTGCGCGCCCGGTTCGACGAGCGGAACAATATACAATGGGCGCGCCAGCTCGAAGAAGCGGGCGTCCACGTTGTCTATGGCCTGGTCGGCTACAAGATCCACGCAAAAATGTCGCTGGTGGTGCGCAAGGACGACGATGGCATCCGCCGTTACGTGCATCTGGGCACGGGCAACTACAATCCCAACACGGCGCGGCTTTACACCGACCTTGGCCTGCTGACGTGCCGACCCGATTTTGGCGAAGACGTGACCAACCTGTTCAATCTGCTGACCGGCATTTGCCAGTTTCAGGGGACGCGCAAACTGCTGGTCGCCCCGTTTGAACTGCACCCGCGTTTGCTGGAGCTGATCCGCCGCGAAACCGGGCACGCGCGCCAGGGCCTGCCCGCGCGCATCATCGCCAAAATGAACGCCCTGGTGGACCGGGAGTTGATCGAGGCGCTTTACCTCGCCTCGCAAGCGGGAGTGAAGATTGACCTGATCGTGCGGGGGATTTGCTGCCTGCGGCCCGGACTGCCGGAGGTCAGTGAAAACATCACCGTGCGCAGCATTGTGGACCGGTTTCTGGAGCACAGCCGGATCATGTACTTCGAGAACGCCTGCCAGCCGGAGGTGTTTATCGGCAGCGCCGACTGGATGCCGCGCAATTTCTTCCGGCGCATTGAAGTGGTTTTCCCGATCGAGGACGGCGTTCTGCGCGAGCGGGTGAAACGCGAGCTGTTGGAGATTCCGCTGGCGGACAATGTCAAGGCCCGGTTGCTCCGCCCGGACGGCTCGTATCATTTGCCGGCGGTGAAACGAGGGGCCCCGCTGCGACGCAGTCAGATCGATTTTATCGAGCTTGCCAGGAACCATCAGATCTCCGGCGCGAAAGCGGCGAAGGACAAGCCGCCGGCGCGGTCGAAATATCCGCGGGTCAAACTGTCGGGAGGCCCGTTCGGCAAATGAGGGCGTCGTTGCTGCAAGCTTCCCACGGTTCCCCTCTTCCGCTTTAATGCGCCTATGCTTGGAACGGATTTGCTGCCGGCGCCGGAGAAGAATTCCCGCCACCTGATGGTGGTGCTGCACGGACTGGGTGACAGCATGGAGGGGTATCGCTGGCTCCCGCCGGCGCTGGGATTGCCATGGCTGAACTATCTCCTGGTCAACGCGCCCGATCCGTATTTTGGCGGTTACGCCTGGTACGACTTTTCCGGCGACGCGGGCACCGGCGTGGAGCGGAGTCGCGCGCTGTTGTTTGAGTTGTTGGACGAACAGCGCCAACGCGGCTGGCCGACAGAGCAAACGACCCTGTTCGGCTTTTCCCAGGGCTGCTTGATGACCATGGATGCGGGCCTGCGTTATCCGCACCGGTTCGCCGGACTCGTCGGCATCAGCGGATACGTCCACGAGCCGGAGAGATTGGTCCGGGAACTTTCGCCGCTGGCGTTGCAACAGCATTTTCTCGTCACTCACGGCACGGACGACCCGCTCATTCCCTTCGCCGCCGTGCGGGAACAGATCCATCGGCTCAAGGCCGAAGGTGTCCGCATCGAGTGGCACGAATTTGTCAAGGGCCACACCATCGCCGGGGAAGAAGAGTTGGCGGTCATTCGGGAATTCGTCCGCGCGCGATACGCCCGTTAAAATTTTCCACCCTTCGGCCGAAACTTTTTCCTTCCTTCAGGTTATTCCCTTCGAACATATTGGCCCGCGCCACACATGGTCATGCTTGAATTTTTTTTCAAATCGACGCCTTGCCGGCTCGATTTGTCTCTTTCGGCCCTGCTGGCGGTGGCATTGTTCTGGCGGCCACTGCCCGGCTGGTGCCAGGAACCGATCTCCATCGAGTGCAGCGAGGATGGCCTGCGCACGGCGTTGGAGCTTGGCGGCGCGTTCAGATTTGACTGCGGCGGTGTCGCCACCACCATCACGCTCACCGGCACGTTGATCATTTCGACCGACCTGACGCTGGAGGGCACCAATCAGTCGGTCACTATCAGCGGCGGCGGCACGGTCCCGCTTTTCACCGTGCAGCCCGGCGTGAGATTCACCCTCAAAAATGTGACGCTCGCCGACGGCAAGGAAACCGGCTTGGACGGAACGAACGGCGCGGCGGGCGGCGACGCCACCAGCGGCGCCCTCTTCAACAACGGCGGTGCGGTCACCCTGGTCAACTGCAGGCTCACCGGCCACAGCGCGGCGGCCGGCACCGGCGCCAATGGCGTCGTGCGACTCAACGGCAGCGGCGGCAACGGCGGCAACGGCGGCAACGCCGTCGGCGGCGCGATTTACAATAACGGCGATTTGCTGCTCACCAATTGCGTTTTTAGCGGCAACACTGCCGCCGGCGGCGCAGCGGGCAACGGCGCGGATGCCAATGCCAGCGGCAACGGGAGCAGCGGCGGGGGGGGCGGCAGCGGTGGCGCGGGCTACGGCGGCGCCATTTATAACGCCGCTGGCGGGACCCTGGTAGCCTACGACTGCACATTCGCGAGCAACCGTGTCAGCGGCGCGAGCGGCGGTTTGGGCGGCAACGGCAGCGGCCTCGGGTCCAACGGCGCGAACGGCCCGCCGGGAGGCGGTTACAGCGGCGGCATCTTCAACGATGGGGGCGTGGTGACGCTGCTCTTCAGCACTTTCAACGGCAACAGCGCGATCAGCACCAATGGGGGCGACGGCAAGGCGAACACATTTGAAAGAAAGGGCGGCGACGGTACGCCGGGCGGGGTGGCAGGCGGCGGCGGCGTTTGGAACTATAATGGAACCCTGACCGCGACGAACTGCACCTTCTTCGCCAACTCAGTCACGGGCGGCAATGGCGGCGCCGGCGGCGCCGGCGGCAGTCAGGGCTTTGGCGGCAATGGCGGCAACGGCGGTGCCGGCGGCGGCGGCTACGGCGGCAGCCTCTTCAATTCAGGCACGGGCTCGACGTTGCTGGTGAGTTGCACCCTCACCTTCGGCAAGGCCAAAGGCGGCACCGGCGGCGCCGGCGGCGCCGCGGGGTCGTCCTTTGCCCATGCCGGAAGCACCGGCGCCGATGGCGCAAGCTCCGGCGGCAACGTCGCCAACGATACCGGCACATTGTCGCTGAAAAACGCGATGATGGGTTACAGCAAATCCACGGGCGGCGACGGCGCGGGTTTGATAACCGATGGCGGATACAATTTGAGCAGTGACACGAGCGTGCCCTTGTCGGCCACCGGCAGCAGGACCAACGTCAGCTTGTTTCTGGGCACACTCGGGAATAACGGCGGCCCGACGCTGACGGTCCCGATCCTGTCCACGAACAGCCCCGCCTGGAACAACGGCAATAACGACGTGGGTTTGCCCGTGGACCAGCGGCATCTCCTCCGATCCGGCTCGCGTGACATTGGCGCCTACGAGTTCAGCGCTGCGGACCTGGCCGCCACGTTGAGCATCCGGCTCCAGACCAATCAAGTGCTGATCGTGTGGCCCTCGACCAGCACCGGTTACTCGCTGCAATCCACGCCGGCGCTTTTGCCGGCGTCCTGGACCCTCGTGACCAACACGCCCGCCCAGGTCGGCAGTGAATACGTGGTCACCAACACCCTCGCTTCCTCGAACCGCTTTTACCGCCTGATCAAGTGACCGGCCTCTCACGGCGCGGGTCCAGCGCAAGCGCGCGTTCCCCTGCGGCCCGTATGTGCCGGCGCTCGCCGCAGACACTTCAGGGCAGCCGGGTCACGTCAATCTGGCGCGGGTCGCTCACGCCGATTTCAAGCAGGGAGGCGTTTTGGTAAAGTTCGAGGTCCATTTTCACCGGCGGGGCTTTGGCCGCCTTGCGCTGGCGGTCGATCTCCTGGAGCGACAACACGTCGAGCGCGACCGGGTCGGCGCTGAACCAAAGCTGGTTCAAGGCCACGGAATAATGGAGCAACGTTTGTTCTTCACCCTGGTATTGGCAGATCAACGCGTCCACAATGTTCAACGCCACGCGATCGCCCAACAGCGGCAACGCGACGATCTCGGGCACGGCGTTGGCGAGCCGATCGCGATCGTTTTCAAAACGAAGCGTGTTATCGACGCCGCCCATCGCCAGGCCCCAGAGGTTGCCGGAAACGCCCGCAACATTGTGATTCAACAACGGTGTAAGGTTGATGATCCGGGTCATCTGCTGCGTGACCAGTTTTGACAGATAGGATTTTCGCCCGATCCCCTCGCCTTTTTTGCCGAATTCCAGGTCGCCCCACACCAGTTGGCCGAGCAGCGCCGTTTCGTACGGCTGCGCCATCTCGTCGTAACCGGCTTCTGCCGCGCCCGCCACCCGCACGCCGAATCGTTCGGCCAATTCAAAAAAACCGGCCTGACGCAGGTCCGAGAGGTGTTTGTCCCAAACGACAATCTGTTTGGGCGGCAGTCCGGCGGCCAGCAGGCTCTTGACGACCGCCTCGACCACGGCGGGGCGCGTGCCGCTGGTGGAACCGGGCGCGGAGAAGACTTTGAGGCCGACGGTGTCCTGCGTGGAAATCAAACTGAGCCACGCCTCCTTCAGCGTCGCTTTGCCAGTCAGATTGGTCAGTCCGCGCTCGATCATCGGCGGGATTTTTTCCGGCTGCGCATTAAAAGTCACGGTGGCGTCCCGCTCCTCGACCACGACCACCCGCGCCCGCTTGTCCGCCGGCAGATTCGGCGCGTTGGTCGGCGCGGCGGTCGCGGAAAAGAGCCAGATCAACGGACTGAGACTCACAAAAATGGAAAGAGACCGGGTCATGACTGTGCCAGGCCCGTGCGTTACTTGACTCGTCGGGCGGTGAATGTTACCACCGTGCCAGATGCTGACCATGAAAAAACGGGTCGCTCCCTGTTCCGCGTTCATTCTGACGGTCCTCGGCCTGGTCCTGTTAAGCGGATGCGCTGATCCCGGTCCGCGCGCGCTGCTGCAGGGTGAACGCCTCTTGCGCGGCGGCCAGTCCGCCCGGGCCATTCAGAAACTGGAACTGGCCACGCGCCTGCTGCCCAGGGACGCGCGAGCGTGGAACCATCTCGGCCTCGCCTACCACGGCGCGGGCCGGAGGGAAGACGCGGTCAAAGCGTACCAACAGGCGCTGGCGCTCGACCGCAATCTCGCCGCCGCGCATTACAACCTGGGCTGCCTTTACCTCGAACAGAACAATGCTCCGGCCGCCGTTGCGGCATTGACCAGTTTCACCGGCCTGCAGCCGAATGGGTCCGACGGCTGGACCCGACTGGGAACGGCGCAACTGCGCGCGCGCCAGCTTGACGCCGCGGATAAAAGTTTTCGCCAGGCGCTCAAGCTCAACCCGCGTTCGGCCGAAGCGTGGAACGGCATGGGCCTGGTCCAGACGCAGCGGCGGCGTTACCCGGAGGCCTGCCAGCAATTCAACGCGGCGATGCGGGCGCAACCGGACTACGCCCCGGCGTTGCTCAACGCGGCGATCGTCTCGCATCAGTATCTGAATGGCCACGCCCTCGCGCTGCCGCAGTATCGCCGGTACCTCGCGCTCCAGCCGCAATCGCCCGGCGCGGCCTCCGTGCAACAGATCGTCGATCAGCTTGAGCTTGAGCTCCACCCGCCTGCGCAACACGCGCCCTCGAATCCGCCGCCGCAAAGCGTTTCCATCGCCCGGCCTGCGCCGCCGGCGCCGGTGACCAACCCGCCGTCGTCGCCCGCAGCCACCAACAAGCCGTTGATATCTCAAGCATCGCCGTCAGCCGCGGTTACCCTGCCGCGCGCCAATGCCGCGACCTCCGCGCCTCCGTCACGCCTGCCGGTCGCCACGCCCTCAGCGCGCCCCGCGAGCGAAAGCCCGCCGGCAGCGACGCCGAAAGTCGAGATCGTGCGCTTGACCGAGGACGAGCCGATCAAGCCGGCGCGCGACAGCGCGTTGAGTTCCGAGCCGCGGGCGTCCAACGCGGTGGCGGCCCGGCCCCCGATCTCCGATTCCGTTTCTGACTCAAACACCGTCAACAGCGAACCGGTAAGAAACGGATTCACCTCGCGGTTGAACCCCCGGAACTGGTTCCATCCAAACGAAAAAACCTCCTCCCCGCGTTCCGTTCCCGCCGACGGCGACGAGTCCGCCCGCGCCGGAGGAACGAACCGGGCCACAGCCCCGGCCCAGGCAACCAGACCCGTCGAATCATCGCGCACAACCGCGATGCGCTACCCGTATCATTCGCCGGTGCCGCCGAAGGCCGGCAACCGCGAGGCGGCCGAACGTCTGCTCAACCAGGGTGTTCAAGCCCAGGAACGGAACCGGCTGAGCGAAGCCATCGTCGTCTATCGCCAGGCAACCAAGGCCGATCCGTCGTTCTACGACGCGCACTACAATCTCGGCGTGGCGGCCTACGAAGCAGGCGATTTGTCTCAATGCCTCTCCGCCTATGAATACGCGCTGGCCATCAATCCGGTTTCGGTCAAAGCCCGCTTCAATTTCGCCGTCGCGTTGCAGAAGGCCAATTATCCCCGCGACGCCGCCAATGAACTGGAAAAATTGCTTGCCGACAATCCTTCGGAAGTGCGCGCCCACTTCGCGCTGGCCAACCTTTGCGCCCAACAACTCGACGAACCGGCCAAAGCGCGCGCCCACTACTCGCGGCTGCTCGAACTGGAACCGCAGCATGCGCAGGCCACCGCCATCCGCTACTGGCTGGAGACCAATCCCTGATCCGAGGTCAACATTTGCGACAGGGTTGTCCCAGGTCTTGACACCCAAAAGCCTCGGCGCCGCGCGACCGAATCGCATTTGCGCCGCCGGAATTGCCGAGGCACGAAAACCGCTCTCTCCCGGGTGAGGCGGACCGATTGGATTGCCTGCGCGGAACATTTGAGGCTGGCAATCCGGTGGGACTACCGTTAGTCTGTTGGATGCGTTGACCGCAGCGTCCGGCCGATTTATGAAACAAGCATTTGATTTCAGCTTTAACTGGTTCGACTTGTGCGTGCTGGCGCTGCTGGTGGTGGGCGTCATGGTGGGCCGCAAGCGCGGCATGTCCCTGGAGCTGCTCTCCGTATTCCAGTGGCTGATGATTGTCTTCGTCGGCGCACTCCTGTGCGATCCGTTCGGCAGACTGCTCGCCGACCTGTCCGGCCTCAGTCCCGTGCTGACCTACATCACGGCTTATCTGCTCGCCGCAGTCGTCATAAAAATTCTTTTCGTCCTGATCCGGCGAATGGCCGGCGAAAAACTTGTGTCCGGCGAAATGTTTGGGCGCTTCGAGTATTACCTCGGCATGGTCGCCGGGCTGGTCCGTTTTGCCTGCATCATTCTTTTTGTGCTGGCGCTGCTGAATGCCAAACAAGTCAGCAAAGCCGAACTCGAGGCCCAACTCAGATCGCAACAGGACTGGGCCGGCAGCATTTATTTTCCGCCCTTTGGCTCCGTCCAGCGGGCGGTCTTCGAAGATTCCTTGTCGGGTCGGGCGGTCAAACAATACTTGTCCGCCCAGTTGATTAACGTTGATCCTTCGGCCGGCGGCGGGGTCGCCCACGAAGGCATCGGCCGGCGGCGCGAGCGCGAGGTCAACGAAATCAACCCGAGATAAGGCCGGCGCCGGCCCGGCGTGATTCCATGCCTGGAGTCTTTTCTGCGGCAACACGCGAACAGATCCGCGCGGCCAGCGACATCGTCGATGTCGTCGGCTCCTATCTTCCGCTCAAGCGCGCCGGCGCCAATTTCGTCGCCCTCTGCCCGTTTCACAAGGAGAAGACGCCGAGTTTCAACGTCAATCCGCACCGCCAGATTTTTCATTGTTTCGGCTGCCACAAAGGCGGTGACGTCTTCACCTTCGTCCAGGAATACGAAAACATCACTTTCCCGGAGGCGGTGCGTCGGCTGGCCGAACGCGCGCGGATCCCGCTCGAATTCGAACAGGATTCGGGCGGGCAGAAACATCGTTTCCTCAAGGAAACGCTCCTGCAAATTCACGAGCAAATCGCCCAACGCTGGCAGGCGGCGCTCGCCAACGATGCCGCCGGCCAGAGCGCCCGCGAGTACCTCAAAAAACGGGGCGTTTCGGACGAAGCCGTCAAACTGTTCCGCCTCGGTTGCGCGCCCGACGCCTGGGACGACACGGTCAACTGGGCGAACCACAAAGGCTATGACCCTGCCCTGGTCGAACAGGCCGGTCTCATCCTGCGCATAGAGGGCAGGGACCGCTACTACGACCGTTTCCGCGGGCGTTTGATTTTCCCGATTTGCGACGAGCAGGGCCGCGTCATCGGGTTCAGCGGGCGCGTGCTCAGCGGCGACGAGAAGACCGCGAAATACGTCAATTCGCCGGAGACACCG
>DASPXS010000073.1:0-3466 GCA_035637175.1 Haliangiales bacterium
CACCAGCGTCCGGGAAATCAGGTAGCTGGCCAGCATGGCGAAGACGACCGCCTCCGCCAGCGGGACGAACAGAAAGCGCGCGACGCCGGTCAGAAAGAACATCGGGACGAACACGATGCAGATGCACAACGTTGAGACGAACGCGGGCAGGGCGATTTCCCGGGCGCCATCGAGGATGGCCTGTTCGAGTGATTTTCCCGACGCCATCTGCCGGTGGATGTTTTCAATGGCCACGGTGGCGTCGTCCACCAGAATGCCTACCGCGAGGGCGAGGCCGCCGAGGGTCATCAGGTTGATGGTTTCCCCGAGAATGCAGAGGATGGCGATGGAACTGAGCACGGAAAGCGGAATCGAAAGCGCGATGATCAACGTGCTGCGCCAGGAGCCGAGGAAAAGCAGGATCATCAACGCGGTCAACGCGGCGGCGATGGCGCCTTCCTTGACCACGCCGTTGATGGCGCTGCGGACGAAAAGGGACTGGTCCGCGAATTCCTTCACCTGCAGATCGGGCGGCAATGTGTTCAGGATGGAGGGCATGACCCTCTTGACACCGCGCACCACATCGAGCGTCGAAGCCGAACCGCTCTTCAGGATGGTCAACAACGCGCCGCGCACGCCGTCCTGCCGGACGATGTTTTGTTGCGGTTGATAACCCGTCGCGCACCTGGGCCACATCGCGCAGGAAGATCGTGGCGCCGGCGAGGGTTTTGACGGGCAGGTCATTGAGTTCTTCGAGAATCCGCGGGCTGCTGTTGATTTCGATGTTGTATTCGGTCGCGCCGATTTTTGCCGTGCCGCCGGGCAGGATAAGGTTTTGCGCATTGACGGCGTTGACCACATCCTGGGCGGACAGGTTCTTGGCCTTGAGCGCGGTCAGGTCGAGGTCCACCGAGACCACCCGGGTCTTGCCGCCATAAGGCCAGGGCACGGCCGCGCCCAGCACCGTGGACAGACCGACGCGAACCTGATTCTGAGCCAGATCATAGAGTTGCTGCTCGGACAACTTCGGGCTGCTGAAACTGTATTGCAGGATGGGAACGGTGGAGGCGTTGTAACGGATGATCAACGGCGGCGTCTGACCCGGCGGGAGCAGGCGCAGGATGGTCTGGGCGACGGCCGTGATTTGCGCCACGCCGGCATCCACCGAAGCGCCCGGGTGGAGGAACACCTTGATGACGCCCACGCCATTGTAGGAGTTGGACTCGATGTGCTCGATGTCGTTGACCGTGGCGGTGAGCGTGCGTTCGTGGGTGTAGATAATGCGCTGCTCAATTTCCTGCGCGCTCAACCCGGCGTATTGCCAGATGACACTGATGACCGGTATTTCAATGTTCGGGAAAATATCCGTGGGCGTTCGCAGCAGCACAAACGGCGTCAGCAGCAACAGCAGGAGCGCTGCAACAACAAAGGTGTAGGGGCGACGAAGCGCCAGCTTAACAATCCACATAATTCACGGGCGAAGATGAGTGGTTTGCTGATTGCGGAGCGGAATTCCGGCGGCGGCGCGACAGGAGATGCGGTCCCGCGAACCGGCGCAACAAACGCCGCCGTTTGGCATGTTTGGTATTTGTGACTGACGCCCGTGTCGATGTCATGGGTTCCGAGGACAGACTCGACGTCTTCCCGCCAACTATTCGGTATGGTTGACTTTTCATGGTCGATTCCGCTACTTTTGTCGTGTAATTGTCCAACCGGTTAACAAAATTCCGGGTAGAGTTCTGATGTTGATCGGGTGCCGGCGGGAAAATTTCTACGCAACCACTTCTTTTGCGCCCAGCATTTTCATGATGGTGGGCGCCAGATTGCGAAGCATCTTCAGATCGTTGCGAATCTTGGCCTGCAACAGCAAACCGAGCGCGTAAGAGTAAACCTGCTGAGCCGCCGTCCGGGGGTCGGTCACGCAAACCAACTCTTCGCGTTTTGCCTCGGCGATGGCGCTTTCCACGTATTTGCTGTTTCGTTCGATCAACTCCTCGGTCTTGCGCCGCACCTTCTCGTCCTGAGTCGCCAGCTCGACGCCGACACTGGCATAGGGACAACCGCAAATATGCCCATATTTCTCGGCTTTTACCTTCTGCGTCTGGTAGATATAGTCACACCAGCGGGACAACCGTTCGAGCGGCGGAACTTGAGGCGAGAAAATACGGTCCATCTCCGGCTGCTTTTGTCTCCAATGAACTTCGTAGGCCGCAATCGCCAGATCGGCTTTGGTGCGGAAAAAGTGGTAGAAACTGCCTTTGTTCACGTCGGCTTTCTGGCAGATCTGATCGATACTGACGGCCCCATAGCTGTTATCCCAAATCAGATCGAAAGCCACCTGCAACAGTTTGTCTTTGGCATCACTGGTTCTGCCCATAATCTTGGATGATTTCGCGGTTCATGCTTCGCCGTATTCGGCATGGCGCGCCCAACATGAATCAACTTATCCAACCAGTCAACTAACAATTTTCGTTTGCCGAAGCGTCGGGGCCCTGCCGTCAATGGAAGAACTCGTTAAATGTCCCTTACCCGGCCTTCGGCCAGTCTCTGCCTGAAGCAGCGCGCTCCGTCACCCCGTCCGTCGCTCTCCCACCCGGGGCAGGGTGAACCGGCCAAAGCGCCGCCAGGTTTTGGACTGCGCCAGTCCTCTGGCGCTTTTCGATCGGGTTTGGCCGCGCGAAAGCGGCAGGGGACTGCCGCACTCCAAGACGCTATCGCGACGGCGCACCCACCTCCGCGGTTCATGGTAATGCCTGCGGCAAAACGAAATAGAGCTCTTCATGAACCGGCCGAAGCACCGCCAGGTTTTGGACTGCGCCAGCCCTCTGGCGCTTTCCGATCGGGTCTGGCGGCGCAAAAAAGCGGCAGGGGACTGCCGCACTCCAAGACGCTATCGCGACGGCGCATCCACCTCCGCGGTTCATGGTCTCAATGCCTGCGAAAAAACGAAAGAGGGCTGTTCATGAAGTAGCGCACCCCCTCACCCCGTCCCTCTCCCCCACTGGGGGGGAGGGTGTCCGAAGGACGGGTGAGGGGGACGCGCGCGGAAATCATCGGCTCCTGATGCAGGCGATCAGATCAGCCATGTCCTGCGGCTTGAGTGCTTTTTCAAAACCTTCCGGCATCAGAGAAAGCCGGGAACTCGTCAGCTCATCGATGTCACTGCGCAAAATCGTTTCGTCCGTTCCGCCGGCATTGCGCAGCGTGATACTGTTCGGCGTTTCCGCCGCGATGATTCCGCTGAGCTCGCGCCCGCTTTTTGTGATGGCGGTGTAGTTGATGTATTTGGTCTCGAACGCCTGGTTCGGGTCGAGAATGGCGACGAGCAATGTGCCGACGGGCTTGTCCGCAACGGTTCCCAGATCCGGCCCGACGTTGTTCCCCTCCCCTTTCAACCGGTGGCACGCGGCACAATCCTGTCGATACAACGCGAAGCCACGCTCGGCGTCACCGGTCAACCGGCCTACCGACGCGAACTCGGCGATGA
>DASPXS010000074.1:0-20818 GCA_035637175.1 Haliangiales bacterium
CTTGACGAAGACGGGACGCTGCTCGGCGACTTTTACGCTGACTTGTTTATTGAGGACCAATTGATCGTGGAAGTGAAGGCCGTGCGGAATCTAGTCGAAGAGCATGTGGCGCAGTTACTCGGGTATTTGCGGGCTTCCCGAATCGAACACGGTCTGCTGGTGAACTTTGGCGCGGTAAAATTCCAAATAAAGAAGTATATCCTCACCGACGCCAAGCTTGCTTTTTGATTTTGCGCCTTTTGTGCCTTTTTGTGACTGAACAAGAATCATGAAAAAACTCAACGTCGGCATTATCGGTTACGGCTTCATGGGCCGCGCCCACTCAAACGCCTATCGTAAGGTCAACAACTTCTTCGACCTGAATTATCAACCGGTCCTTAAAGCGGTCTGCGCCCGCAATGCCGACAACGCAAAAGCGTTCGCCGGGAAATGGGGTTACGACTCCGTCGAGAACGACTGGCGCAAGCTGATCGGTCGCAAGGACATTGACCTGATCGACATCTGCACGCCCAACAACACGCACGCGGAAATCGCCATCGCCGCGGCGAATGCCGGCAAGATGATCCTCTGCGAGAAGCCGCTTGCGCTGAACGCGGCGGAGGCCGAAAAGATGGTTGCCGCGGTGGAAAAAGCCAGGGTACCCAACATGGTCTGGTATAACTACCGACGCTGCCCGGCCGTGGTGCTGGCCAGGCAGCTCATCGACGAAGGCAAACTCGGTCGCATTTTTCATTACCGCGCGAAGTTCCTCCAGGATTGGACCATCAATCCCGATCTGCCGCAGGGCGGCGCGGCGCTCTGGCGGCTGGACGTGAAAGCCGCCGGCTCCGGCGTTACCGGCGACCTGCTGGCGCACTGCATCGACACGGCCCTGTGGCTGAATGGCACCATCGATTCGGTCAGCGCCATGACCGAAACGTTCATCAAGGAGCGCAAACATCAACTGACCGGCAAAGTGGAGAAGGTCGGCATCGATGACGCCTGCGCGTTCCTGGCCCGGTTCAGCAACGGTTCGCTGGCGACGTTCGAATCGACGCGCTACGCGCGCGGCCACAAGGCGCTCTACACTTTTGAAATCAATGGCGAGCACGCCTCAATTTTCTGGGACCTGCACGACCTGCATCGGCTCCAATATTTCGATCATCGCGACGAGGGCCGGGTGCGTGGCTGGCGGAACATCCACGTCAGCGACGGCGACCAGCCCTACATGAAGAACTGGTGGGTGCCCGGTCTGCAGATCGGTTACGAACACAGCTTCGTGCATCAGGTCGCCGATTTTCTCCAGGGCCTGGATTCCGGCAAACCGGCAAAACCTGATTTCAAAGATGGCCTGGCCACCGATTATGTCACCGACGCCGTGCTCAAGTCGGCGGAGACCGGGCAGTGGGAAAAGGTGAATAAGGTGAAGGGCGCGTGAAGGGTTGGAGCGTTGGAGCGGCGGAGCGTTGGAGCGGCGGAGCGTTGAAGGGTTCCGCCAGCCATGAACAACGATGCTTCGTGGGTTCCCTTTCTGCCGTGGTTCGGGGGCGTGATGGCGTTCCTCTGTTTGCTGTTTGCCCTCCGCTCGGGCAAGCGAAAGCGATTGGTCGATAATCTTCCCACTTCCAAAACCACCGGCGTGTTCATCGGCCTGGTGGAACTCAAAGGCACGGCGGAAGTGGGAACGCCGCTGATCAGTTACGTCACCGGACAAGCGTGATCGCCGATTCATGGTTTGCAAAATTGGTTGCATCGCGCATCCTTCGCGCCTGTGAACAGAACCGCCTCTTTCTAGTGCTCCCCGCTTTTCTCACCATCCTGCTGTTCTCGCTCTCAGCCGTTTTCGCCAACCGCACGGCGCGCATCCTGGGCGGTGTTGCGGCGAATTTTTATCGGCTCTGCCTGGCGACAGCTTTGCTGGCCGTCTGGTCTCATACGGCGGGCAAGGGGGTGGGCGGCGGCGCTTTTGGTTGGTTTTTTCTGAGTGGCTGCATTGGCTTCGGCGTTGGCGACCTGGCGCTGTACCAGGCGCTGCCGCGGGTGGGGCCGCGGCTGACCGTACTGCTGGTGCAATGTCTGGCGGCGCCGTTCGGCGCTTTGCTGGAATGGCTCTGGCTGGGCACAGAGCTGACCGGCCGGGAGGTTGTTTGGGGACTGGTGATACTCGCCGGCGTGGCGCTGGCGCTGACGCCCCGCGAACATTGGCGCATTCCCTCCACAACGCTGGCGGCCGGAGTCCTTTTCGGTGTGGTCGCCGCGCTCGGCCAGGGGGGCGGCGCGGTCGTCAGCCGCAAAGCCTATGCCGTCGTCCAAACGGCCGGCCAGCACATCGACGGCTTGAGTTCCGCCTATCAGCGGATTCTGGGCGGGCTGATTTTCGCCGCGGCGCCGGCGTTGTGGATCCGGGGACGGAGCCGAAAGGAACGTCGGGCGGAAAAGGGTGACGGGCCTCCCGGCAAACCGCCAACCCGGCTGAAAAAGGTTCTGCCCTGGATCGTGTGGAACAGTCTGGCCGGCCCGACGCTGGGTGTCGGATGCTATCAGTGGGCTTTGGAGAACAATCCGAGCGGCGTCGTGCTCCCGATTGTCGCGACGACGCCCATTGTGGTGATTCCGTTTGCTTACTGGTTTGAAGGAGACCGGCCCGGACGGGGTTCGCTGCTGGGCGGGCTCATCGCCGTGGCGGGCAGCGTGGCGCTGGCGCTTTCACGTTAGACTCTGGCCGCAATGCAAGCAAAAACTTGCGTTCAGCGGGGAAAAAACTTTCTCCGGAGGCATTTTCATTCTGGCACTCGCGCGGGCTTGGGAGTAGCATCGCCCAAGGTTTGACAAGCCGATTTGTTCCATGTTGTCGATGGGGTGTGAAACGGTATGACGAAGCAGCCTACAGTCACGCAGCAGATCGTCGAGGAATTCCTGGGCGATGTCGCGCCGCTGGCGGAGCGGATCGGCTCGGCCGAAGGGTTGGTGGCGCTCGGCAACGCGGCGGCGCAAGAAGGTCATCGCGTGCCGGACGGGCCCTCGCTGCGCGCCTTCCTGTGCGAATACCACTCGCGGATTCTTGTCCCGCTGGAATTGCCCGCCATTTGCCGGGCGCACGGACATGCCGCCCGTTACGAAATCCGCGAACTGATCGAGTTGGACCGGCAACTGGCGGACGAACCGTTGCTCCAAAAGTTCGCCACGGCCAGCCAACGCGTGGGAAAAACGCAGCTCAAACGGCTGCGCCCGTTGCGCGACCAGCGGTTGGTCCAGCGTTACCTCCGGGCCGTTCAGGCGGGAGAGGCGCACGCCTGGCACACCGTGGTTTACGGTTTGATTCTTTCGCTTTATTCGCTGCCGTTGCGGCAAGGTTTGTTGAGCTACGCGCGGCAAACGACGCGCGGGTTCGTCCGGTCCGCCTCAGGCCGGTTGCGCCTGGGCGAGAGCGAATGCCAGGACCTGGTGAGCGAAGTTTGCTCCCGCCTTCCTGAAGCGGTCAACACGGTGTTGAAGACGGCGGCCGGCGCGAAGCCGCAAATCGGCTGACCGAAAAATTCCCGGCCGGCGAAATTTTCTCTGGTCTTCCGCGCTCCGACTCTTCAGTAATTGGGGGACGACGATTTGTTCCCCATGACGAACTTCCTTCACGCCAACCCGTACTTTGAAACGGGCGACTGGCTGGTCATTATCGTTTACCTGGTCGGGATTATCGGTCTCGGTCTCTGGTTCGGCAAAGACCAGAAAAATACCCGGGACTATTTTCTCGGCGGCAAAAACATCCCGTGGTGGGGCGTGAGCCTTTCGATTATCGCCACGGAAACCAGCGCGCTGACATTCATTGGCGTGCCGGCGGTCGCCTACGGCACCAACCTCGCCTTCATCCAGATCATTATCGGCTACGTGATGGCTCGCGTCATTCTCGCCGTTGTGTTGGTGCCGCATTATTTCAAGCGCGAGATCTATTCGCCCTATCAACTGTTTGCGAACGCATTCGGCCCGGCGGCCCGGCGGACGGCGGCCGGATTTTTTTTGATCGCCGGCACGCTCGCGGCGGGTGTGCGCGTGTACGTGACCTGCATTCCGATCAAGTTGATGCTCGGCACCGACAAATGGATCCAGGGTAGCGACGGCATTCTTCTGGCGATTGTGCTGTTTGTGGGACTGTCGCTGATTTACACCTATGTGGGCGGAATCAAGGCGGTTGTCTGGACGGATGCGGTGCAATTTTTCCTGTTCATGGCCGGCGGTATATTCACGCTGCTGTACATCCCGCAATTGTTTGACGGCGGATTTCAGGAGGTCTTTGCCAAGGCGGCCAAAGGCGGCAAGCTGGAGTGGTTCAACCCAAATTTTTCCCTGGCGATGCCCTATAATTTGTGGATGGGCATCATTGGCGGAACCGTGCACGTGATGTCGTCGCATGGCGCGGATCAACTCCTGGTGCAGCGTGTGTTGACCTGCAAATCGGTGGCCGATGGCCGGAAGGCGCTGGTCTTGAGCGCCGTGATCATTTTTCCTTTGTTCGTCATCTTCCTGCTTACGGGAGCGATGTTATGGGTCTATTATCAGCAATTCCCGCTCGCCATTCCGATTCCCGAGACGACGGCCGGTGTGAGCAAAAATGACTACGTCTATCCCATCTTTATTCTGACGGCGGTGCCGCCGATCATGAAAGGTCTTTTAATTGTGGCCATCCTGTCGGCGGCCATGTCGTCCGTGAGCTCCGCGCTTTCCGCGCTGGCGTCCGTCTCCACAATGGATGTGATCCAAGGATACCGGTCGGTGGAACGCAGCGAAGAATATTTTCTGAAATTCAGCAGACGCTCGACCGTCGCGTGGGCGCTCGGGTTGGTCGTTGTCGCGTACGCCAGTCGGGAAATGCCGTTTGTCTTGAACGCGGCGTTCGCTCTGACCGGCCTGACGAGCGGCGCGATGCTGGGCGGTTTGCTGTGCGCGCTCGTTCTGAAAAAAGGGAGGGCAACGCCGGTCATCGCGGGCATGCTGGCCGCCTTGGCCGTGATGATTGCGATTCAACTTAAAACGACCGTGGCCTGGCCCTGGTTCACACTCATCGGGACCGTCGTGACGATTGCTGTGGCGTCGCTGGTTCGGCGCTTTGTCGGTCGGGCCGATTTCGAGGAAAGTTCGGCGTGACAGGTTCTCGGGGAGCCCCGCGTTCCTTGACTTGGTTTCGAGCGTTCGTTACGGTTTGCCTCCATGAACCGTTGGTCTCTCCGCCTGGCACTGATCGCTTTTTGCGTACTGGCGTTTCCTTTCACCAGTCCGGCGCCGCTGGTGTACCGTCCCGGCGAAGGTTGGGTGTACGAATCGGTGGGCGGCGGGAAATGGGTCCGCACCCGCGCCAAGGACCAACTGGAAGTCGCGCGGAGCGCCTTTGACAGCAGGGATTACTCGACCGCTTTCAAGGCCGCCCGCCGCACGGTCAGAGTCTGGCCGCTCTCCGACTATGCGCCCAAGGCCCAATACCTCATGGGGCGCTGCTATGCGGAAAAACATCAGGATGAGCGCGCCTTCAAGGAATATCAGAAACTGCTCCAAAAATATCCGAAGATCGAAAACTACCAGGAAATCCTCACGCGCGAGTTCGAAATCGCCAATCGTTTCCTGGCCGGCCAATGGTTCAAGCTCTGGGGTTATATTCCGTTCTTTGCTTCCATGGACAAGACGGTGGAGATGTATCAAAAGCTGATCAAGAACGGTCCCTACAGCGAGGTGGCGCCGCGCGCGCAAATGAACATCGGCGCCGCGCGCGAAAAGCAGGTCAGCTTCTTCAATCGCGTCGATCCGTTCCGCGAAGCGGTCAAGGCGTATGAAACGGCCGCCGACCGTTACCGCGACAACAAAGAGATCGCCTCCGAAGCGCTGTTCAAGGCCGGGTATGCCTACTACAAACAGGCGCAGAAGGCGGAATACGATCAGAGCGTGGCCGGCCAGGCCATCGCGACGTTCAACGATTTCAAGGTGTTGTATCCGGGGGACCCTCGAGTCCCGGAGGCGCAGAAAATGATCGGCGAACTCAAGAACGAACAGGCGCGCGGCAGCTTTGAAGTCGCCCGGTTCTATGAAAAGAAAAAGCGCTGGCAGGGCGCCCGCACTTATTACAACGATGTGGTCAACATCCTGCGGAGCGAACCCAACTCGCCGTACGCCGAAGCGGCCAAAGAACGAATCGACGCCATCAATAAGCGGATGCAACCACAGACGGCCCAGAAATAATATGCGTCCGCTGACTGTGTTCCTGGCCTCGGTCTGGGTGGCGGGACTGTGCGGTTGCGCCGGCTATCGGCTCGGCCCGACGAACCCGGAGTTGACGGGCGGGAAAACGATTCAGGTGAATTTTTTTGACAACCGGACCCTGGAACCGCGCCTGGTCGAGGCGCTCAATCACGCGTTGCGCAAGAGCCTGCAGCAGGACGGCACTTACAAACTGAACAGCCGCGGCGACGGTGATATCATTGTCAACGGCGCCATTCTAAAATACGAACGGCAGGGCGTTTCCTTTCAGCCGAACGACATTCTCACAGTGCGTGATTACCAGGTGACGCTGACCGTGAAGGTCACCGCGACCGAACGCGCCAGCGGTAAAATCGTTCTGGACCGCGACGTGACCGGTCGCACGACGGTGCGTGTGGGTTCCGACCTGCCGAGCGCCGAGCGGCAGTCGCTCCCGTTGTTGAGCGATGACTTTGCACGAAACGCCACGACGTTGTTGGTCGAAGGGACGTGGTGAACTGGCATCGCAGAGGCGCCTTTTGCAGCGCGAACCATGCAACATTCACCTCACCCGGCCTTCAGCCATTGGCTCCCCGTCCGATGGGATACTCAATGGGCGAGGGGCGGTGCGTCATCGAATTCGCGAATGTCGCGGCAAAGAAATGTCAGTGACTGCAGAGCAACATGAAACGCTTCGCATCGATCCTGATCTCCTGCGCGCTGCTGGCGGCGATGCGACTGCCGGCAGGCGACTGGCCGCAATGGCACGGGCCGACGCGGGATTGTCGTCTTCCCGACACCGAACCGGTCCCGACCGCGTTGCCGAACGACCTCAAACCGGACTGGAAAATCCCGGTCGGCGGCGGGTTTTCCTCGCCGGTCGTCGCCGGCGGCAAAGCGGCTTATCTCGACGAAAACGGCCAACAAGAGGTCGCCCACCTGATTGACGCGACGACGGGGAAGGAAATCTGGAACGCCGCATTTGCCGACCGTTTCGAAGACGAATGGGGCGCCGGTTCGCGCAGCACGCCGTTCATCGACGGCGACCGCGTTTATGTGCAGTCCTGCAACGGGGAGTTTCGCTGTCTGGGCCTGGCCGACGGCAAAGTGATTTGGGGAACGAGTTTCGGGAAGGATTTCGGCGTCAGGTTTCTCGGCGCCAAGGCCAATTCGGGCACCGCGACCCGCCGCGGCAACAATGGTTCCGGTATCGTGGATGGCGACGCGGTGATTGTCCCGGTCGGCAGCACCGACGGCGCGACGCTGGTCAGTTTGGACAAGCGCAACGGCAGGATGATTTGGAAATCGGGGAACGACGAAGCGGCTTATTCCTCGCCCCTGGTCGCCTCGCTTGCCGGTGTAAAGCAAATCGTTTATCTCTCCGCGGATTCGCTCGCCGGTTATGATCCGGCCAGCGGCAAAATCCTCTGGCGTGTGCCTCTGAACACGGACGCCAAACGCCATGCTTGTTCGCCGGTCATCGTGGGGGACACAGTCACCGTGAACTCGCATACCTTCGGCACGCTCTGTTTCAAAATCACCCGGGATGGCAACGGCTGGAAGGCCGAGCGGCCGTGGGCGAACCCGGAGTTGAAAACCAATCTCGCCACCGCGGTCGCCTTCGGTGATTGTTTCTATAACCAGGGCGCAAACCGGGATTATGTCTGCTTCGACGGGAAGACCGGCGCCCTCCGATGGTCGCAACCCGGTTTCGGCCAGGGCAAGAAGGATTATTCCTCCACGATTCTTGCCGGAAAAAATCTGCTCGTGCTGAACGAAGAGGGCGCCTTGTTGCTGCTCAAGGCGGATTCGGCCAAGTACACCGAACTGGGCCGCGCCCAGGTTTGCGGCAACACCTGGAGCTTCCCGGCGTATGCCGACGGCAAACTCTACGTCCGCGACGGCCGCCAGCTCGCCTGCTACAGTCTGCCGGCGGGCAAATAGGTATCGAAGGTGGCCATGGCGGATCACCAGCGCGCAGAACCCCGGGTGAAACAAAGATTCAGAAGCAAGGGTTTCGTCGGCGGACTTGTCGGCGGCGTGCTGTTAATCGCCTACAAGGTGTTCAAGCATCCCGGCTCGATATACCGAAACGATTTGCTGCTTTGTCTCGCCGTCGTTTTGGCCTTCGGACTCGCCGGCGGATTGATCGGTTTGGCGCTCGCCGCAATCTTCGGCTCCTCGGACACAAAAGACGGGCGCTGAGGTATTCCCTGCGGAGTGAGAGAGCGTCGGAGCAATGGCCTGCGATTCCCATCACTCCATCACTCCGATCGTTCTAATTGATTCGCGCGCGCAGTTTTTTCGGGACAGGTGTGCCGGCAAATGCTTACATGCCGGCGCAAATGAAAGTTCGCCCTGCGACGCATGACGATTTGCCCGGCATTCTGGAGATTTACAACGAGGCAGTGTTGAACACGACCGCCAGCTACGACTACGAACCGCGCACGCTGGAACATCGCATCGCCTGGTTTGAGGACCACGTGAAAAACAACTACCCGGTGTTGGTCGCCGCCAACGACCAGGGTCGGGTGGTCGGTTGGAGCGCGTTGAATCGTTACCACGACCGCAAAGGTTACCAGTTCGCCACCGAAAGCTCGGTTTACGTCGCCGCCGACCAGCGGGGCAGGGGACTCGGCAAGCTGCTGATGAAACCGCTCATTGAAGCGGCCCGACAGCGCGGGTTGCACGCCATCCTGGCCGGCATCGATGCGGAGAACGAGGCGAGTATCCGGCTGCACGCGTCGTTCGGCTTCGTGAAAGTCGCCCACTTCCGGCAGGTCGGGTTCAAGTTCGGCCGCTGGCTCGACGTGATCTACATGGAACTGGTGCTTTAACCTGCACCCGGGTTAACCCGGGTCAACCCGCATTTCTCACCGGCAACTTTAAACCGCCACAACATGCAGTCCTCGAACCGATAGACAACCTTTTGTTGCATATGCGACAAAAGGTTGTCTGGGCAGATTTGGTGAGAAATGCAGGTTCATCAGGTGGTCTGCGCGGCCTGGCGTTGCCGAATCTGGTTCCCGGCCCATTCGGCGTGCTCGGCGATCAGGGGTTCCGGATCGCCGGCCGCGCGTTCCAAAGCGGGCAACGCCGCGGCGTCGCCCACGTTGCCGAGCGCGACGCAGACGTTGCGCAACAGGCCGCGCCGTCTCGCCCGAGAGAGCGGCGTGCCCGCAAACTTCCTCTTAAAACCGGCGTCGTCGAGCGAGAGGAGGTCGATCAAATCGGTTTGTTCCAGTTCCAGATCCGGCCGCGCGTGTTCCTTCATCAGTTTGCCTTCGCGCGCAAATCGGTTCCAGGGACAAACCGCCAGGCAATCGTCGCAGCCGTAGATGCGATTGCCCACGGCCGGGCGAAGCTCGAGGGGGATCGGGCCCTTCAGTTCGATGGTGAGGTAGGAGATGCAAAGTCGTGCATCGAGTTGAAACGGGCCCCGGATCGCCCGGGTGGGACAGGCGTCGATGCAGCGCGCGCAGGTGCCGCAGCGGTTTTTTTCCGGCGCGTCCGGCGCCAGTTCCAGCGTGGTGATGATTTCGGCCAGAAATACCCAGTTGCCAAGCCGGCGGCTGATGAGGTTGGTGTGTTTGCCGATGAAACCGAGGCCGGCCCGCTGGGCGAGGTCGCGTTCCAGCAGCGGGCCGGTGTCCACATACCAGAGCGAACGCGTGCCGGCGCCGCCGAGTTGATTGACCAAACCCGTCAACTGCTTCAGGCGCCCGCCGAGCGCGTCGTGGTAATCGGCGTAGCGGGCGTAACGGGCGACGACGCCGCGGGCGGTTCCGGGTTTTGGATTCACTGTTCCGGGTTGGTCCCTTCCGGAATCCGGAACCTGCGACTCGGAACCCGGAACTCTCGAATAACTTGCCGCCAGGCAAATGATGCTTTTGACCCCGGGCAGCACCCGTTGCGGATCGACGCGTTTGCTGGCGTTGCGTTGCAGGTAGCCCATCTCGCCGTGCCGGTGCGACGCCAGCCACTGCTGGAAGTGAGACGCGCTGGAAGGCGGATCCGCCGTTGTGAAGCGGCAGACGTCGAAACCCAACTCGAGGGCGTGTTGTCGGATGGCTGATTTCACGGGTGGGACGGGTGCCCGCGGGCGAGGCGATACTGATGGATGACCTGGTGGACAACTTCCTTCACGGAACGCATCTCGGTGTTCACCAGCACGTCGGCCTGGCGGTAAAACGGTTCACGCTCGGCCAGCAGTTGACGAATCTTTGCCGTGGGATCGGGCGTTTGAAGCAGCGGGCGGTGCGTTTGGTGGCGCACGCGTTCCCAGATCGTTTCCGGCGAAGCCCAGAGACAAATGACGAGGGCGTGTGTTTTGAGGCGGAGCAAGTTTTCCTCATGGGCGACCAGGCCGCCACCGGTGGCGATGACCGTCCGATGGAAGTTCTTGAGTTCGTCCACCACAGCCCGTTCGTATTCGCGAAACGGCCCTTCGCCTTCCTCGGCGAAGATGGCGGATATGGTTTTGCCCGCGCGCGCCTCGATCAGTTCGTCGGTGTCCGCGAACCGGAAGTGGAGTTGCGCGGCAACGAGCTGTCCCACGGAGGACTTGCCGGTGCCCATGAAGCCGACCAGGGCCAGATTGTGAATGACACGTCCGCCGGTCATCCCACTCACTTAGCGCAGATTTCCCCGGGTGGCACGCAGTTTCTTTGTTGGTCAGCGGTCGGTGGTCCGTAATCAGTGGTCTGTAATCAGTGGTCCGTGATCAGGTGCGAACGGCAATCGAGCCGTTCAGCCCCGGACAACGGACAACTGACCGGGGACAACTGACAACTGACCACCAACAAAATTTCATTTTCAACAGCCCCGGTTCCGGTTAATGCTCGTGCATGTCCGAGCACTCGCGATCAGGCGAAAAAATTTTGCGCGGCATCCCGGTTTCCGGCGGTGTCTGCCGGGCGAAGACTGTCGTGCTCGGCAAAGCCCGCGAGGCCATTCCGCGTCATGAAATTGCCGAGGCGAGCCTGCCGCAGGAAATTCAGCGGCTCGAGCACGCGCTGACCCAGACGCGCCAGCAAATTCTCGAAGTCCAGCGCAAGGTAAGCGAGGCGATGGGCGCCAAAGACGCCACCATTTTCGAGGCGCACCTGCTCGTCCTGGAGGACCCCACTCTGATCGCGGAAGTGACCCGCGTGATCCAGGAGCAGAAGATCAATGTGGAATATGCCTTTCAACAGGTCGCGGAGAAATACGCCGCCACCCTCAGTTCCATGGACGATGAGTACCTGCGCGAGCGCGCCGCCGATATGCGGGACGTGACCGCGCGGGTGCTGGACAATCTGCTGGGCTGGACCGACGAAACCGATCTGCGCAAACTCAAGGAACCCTGCATCATCATCAGTTTCGATCTGGCTCCTTCCACCACCGCGTTGCTCGACCGGAACAGGGTGCTCGGATTCGCCACGGACGCCGGCAGCAAAACCTCGCACACCGCGATCATGGCCCGCTCGCTGCAGATTCCCGCCGTGGTGGGCCTGCACGACGCCAGCAGACAATTGAAGAGCGGCCAGTACGTCCTGCTCGATGGTTACAACGGCCTGCTCATCGTCAATCCGACCGACCAGACGCTTTTCGAATACGGCCAACTGGTCCGCAAACGAGTCAACCTGCAGGAAAAACTGCGGGACATTCGCGAGGAACCGGCCGTCACGTTGGACGGAGTCCGCATCACGCTTTCAGCCAACATCGAGCAGGCTTCGGATGCAGAACACGTGCGCGCCTGCGGCGCCGAGGGCGTCGGCCTGTTCCGCACGGAATATCTTTACCTGAACCGTGAGACCCTGCCGACCGAAGAGGAACAATACCAGGCATACCGCCAGGTGGCCGCGGCCTTGCGGCCGCACCCGGTGGTCGTCCGCACGCTCGACCTGGGCGGGGACAAGTTTATTTCGCACTTGTGGATGCCGCAGGAATTGAATCCCTTCCTGGGCTGGCGCGCCATTCGCTTCTGCCTCCAGGAACGCGACCTTTTTCGCATTCAACTTCGCGCGATCCTGCGCGCGGCCGTCGAGGGCAACATCAAGATGATGTACCCGATGATTTCCGGTGTGGACGAATTGAACCAGGCCAACGCGCTCGTCGAAGAATGCCGCGCGGGGTTGCAGACCGAAAAGATTGCCTTCGGCGATTCCCTGGAAATCGGGGCGATGATCGAGATCCCTTCGGCGGTTCTGACCGCGGATGCGCTCGCCAAACGGGTGAAGTTTCTCAGCGTCGGCACGAACGACCTGATTCAATATTCATTGGCGGTGGATCGGTTGAACGAAAAAATCGCCCACCTTTACGAGCCGACGCATCCGGCCATTGTGCGGCTCATCAAGGCGACGGTCGAAGCCGGCCACCGCGCCGGCATCTGGGTGGGTGTCTGCGGCGAGATGGCGGGTGATCCCGTGCTGGTGCCGCTCCTGTTGGGGTTGGGCGTGGACGAATTGAGCGCGGCGGTTTCCGCGGTCCCGCAGGTCAAATTCCTGATTCGTCGCCTCAAACTGGACGAGGCCCGCGAACTGGCGGAATTCGCCTTGAATTGTGAAAGCGGCCTGGAGATACTCACGCGCTCACAGGCGCTGGCCCGCAGGATTGCGCCCGGTCTGTTCGAAAACCAAAGTTGATTCATGCGCGTGAAGCAGTCATGAAAGTCGTTATCCTCGCCGCCGGCTACGCCACACGCCTTTATCCCCTGACCTTCACCCAACCGAAACCGCTCCTGCCGGTCGCGGGCCGGCCGATGATTGAATACGTGCTCGACAACCTCGCGCCCATCGACGGCATCGAGCACGTTTACGTGGTCACCAACGCCCGGTTTGCAGGCCATTTCCAGGCGTGGGCGGACCGCTATCACGCCGCCCACAGGAAACTCAACTTTACCATCGTCAACGACGGCTCGACCGACGACGCCAACAAGCTCGGCGCCATCGGCGACCTGCACCTGGTCCTCACACGCGAAAATGTGGTTGACGACATCGTCGTCGTCGCCGGCGACAACCTGTTCAGCCAGTCGCTGGAGGGTTTCGGAAAGTTTTGCCGCGAACGGAATGCGCCTGTGCTGGCGGTGTACGATGTCGGCAGTCTCGATCAGATCAAAAAATACAACGCGATCACCATGGACGTCGTCGGGCGAATCACCTTTTTCGAGGAGAAACCACGGAACCCGGTGAGCACGGTGACCGGTATTGCCCTCTACTACTACCCGCGCACCGCGGTTCCGCTGATCAAACAATACATCGCCGAAGGAAACAATCCTGACCAACCCGGCCGTCTGGTGCAATGGCTCTATCCGCGCACGCCCGTTTACACCTGGCGCGTTCCGGGCATCTGGTACGACATCGGATCGAAGGAGACGCTCGAGGAAGCCAACCGGATTTTTGCCGCGCGGCGGTGATGGCAAAGGGGACCTTCTTTAGCCGGTCAACGACGGCCTCGGTCGCAGTAATGCTCCCTAAAGAATAAAGTGCGGCACGAAGCTTAGACAAAGGGCTGGAACGCTGATTCCACCATGAACACTTCCGTTAAACAAAAGTAATGACGATGCGTAATCCGAACGACCGAATGCGTAAAGCTCCGCTCTAACTCTGATTACCACCGGTTCTGCCGGCCCGACATCGGCATTTAATGTCATGGTCCACCGTTCGCGGTCGAAACGTACATAATCGATGACATCGCCGTGCCCTCGCAGGCTTATGACTCGTTCGGTCTGCTGTGTGTTGCCAGTTTGATGAACGCTTATTCGCATTACTAATTCGGCAGAGGCTTCGACGGTGGATAACGCGTTGAGAATCCAACTCCCGCCGGTGGAAGTGTAAATAGCCATAAACCCGCTCAGCACGAGGTGGGCTGTTACAGATAACACTCCACTTACAGGAGACATAAAGCCGTACCACAGGCTCCCGGAAACCGGGGGCATCGAGGCGACAGCGAACAGTCCCAGATTGCCACCCAAGCCACTTGACGTGCTGGACAGGCGGAGCGTTGCGTGCGCTGCGTCGCAACTTGTTCCTCCACTCGGCGTGCAGCCCTGCGCCGGGAAAAGGCACACCGGGAATTTGAGAGGCTCATCGCTCAGCGGTGGTGGCACAACATTGATCCAAGCGGGCAGTGGGATCCTTCGCGGCGATAGATGTTCTCGTAAGCGCTTTCGCAGTTCGTCTGACATCACCCGGGCGCGCGCTCGGCGACTCGCATCGAGACGTTTTCGGTCGAGTCCAAGCAGTTCCAGAACGCGAAGCTCAGCTGCCTCTTTCTCGCTGCCCGCTATCTTTTCCTCCATTTTGGTGAATCGCCGCCAACGGCTGACTCGTTGCTTGAGGCAACGCTCCTCAGATCGGATCGCTGAGGCAATGGCTTGTTGGACTTTCCCTCTTGTGCGGCTGCCGTCGCGCTTTCCTGGTTTCATGGCTGCCTCGGAGGTTGAGTTTGTTGTTATTATTGTAGAGTTAGTATGTCTTAGAAGAAGGCTTAAGCAAGCGCAACAAGCTCACCACTGGATAGACTGGATGTCTGGCCGGTCCGCACAGCCGCGGAGTGCCCTCGGCCCACCGATAAAGCTCGCCCTTCGCGTGCGGCGGGTAACGCTTCCGGTCTGGAACTTCGCGCGCATGCAAAACTCCTGGCCCGTATCGTGAAGGTGAAGGGGTCGCCCATTAGGGTAGGGCGCGTGGTGAGTTCTTGGCAGTTAATTTCGGTTCAGTTCGAACGTCCATTGTCGCAGCAGTGGCGGTTCTGCACTGATAAGGCGTCAATTCCGTCAGTCCGGCAAAGGAGCCAAGGATTACTAATGGTGTATTCTCACATACGGCGACTTTCATGTCCGACAGAATTATGCATTTGCCGATTAGCGGTGGGAACCGGGTGAATCTTTCACGCGCGACAACGCCCGGCGGATCGTTTTCGGACATTAACACCGCGCCGACCCGGCAAGAACGTCTCGCGGCGGGCAAACTACTCCGATGGAATGGACCGAATGAAAACCACTCACGCTGTCAACGGAATCGCCTCGTCAATCAACATGATGGGGATGTTGCCGCGAATCGGGTAGAGGCATTTTCCGTCCTCGCGCACCAAACCGCCGTCGATCTTTTCCATGACCGGCTGACCGCCGTGGTTCTTCAACTGTCCGGCGGCGATCCGCCGATTAAGTTCTTCAATCAGCAACGGCTCAGCGAGCGCGATCGGCTGATGCGTCTCCGGACAACACATGATTTTCAGCAACTCGGGGTCGAGCATAGCAGTTTACGGAATGACGAATGACGAATGTCAAATGACGAAGGAATGACAAATTCCCAATGTCGAATGACGCGGGCGCCGACCACATGGGCAGGTCCGGCTTTCAGCTTTCGCGCTTTCGTGCTTCGGATTTCTTTCGTCATTCGTCATTCGTCATTCGAATTTGGCTCGTCGCCGCTTCATAAATGACCTTCAACGGGACTCCGGCCTGCGCCGCCAGTTTCCTGCACGACTCGAATTCCGGCGTGGCCTGCACCATTTTGCCGTTCAATTTGCCGACTTTGACAGTGACCTCGCCGAATGCCGTTTTTACGGTCAGGAATTCGCGTTTCAGTTTGCGGCGTTCGGCGATGTGGCGTCGCACGCCAAAGGCGCTGGTTTCACGCAGCATCAGTTCGGAGAATTTGTCCGCGTCCGCCGCCGCGCAGAGCACCGTGAGCAGAACGCCCGGACGATTCTTCTTCATCTGAATCGGCGTGTGGAATACGTCGAGCGCGCCTTGGGCGAAGGCCTTCTCCACAAAGTGTCCGAGAATTTCCGCGTTGATGTCATCGAGGTTGGTTTCGACCGCGGCAACCGTGTCCGTCTCCCAATCGTTATTGCCTGAGCGGAAGTCTGAAAGCTGAGATACGGAATCCGGGAGTTCTCCGAGAATGGCGCGCAAGACGTTTGGCCGGGTTTTATTGTCGCGCGTCCCGAGGCCGTAGCCGATTTTCGTCGCGACCAAACCGCGCATCGGGCCGAAGCTCTCGACGAACTCCGCGAGCAACGCCGCGCCGGTGGGCGTGACGAGTTCGTGCGGCTCGTCGCATTGCGTCACTTCGATGCCGCGCGCGCCGAGGATGGACAGCGTGGCCGGAGCGGGCAAGGGAAACCGGCCGTGGGCACAGTGGATGAAACCGGCGCCTTCGACGACCGGCCCGGCCAGCACGCGCGGTTGGCCGAGCATTTCCAGCGCGATGCAGCCGCCGACAATGTCCACGATGGAATCCACCGCGCCGACTTCGTGGAACTGCACCTGTTCGGGCGGCAAGCCGTGGATTTGTCCTTCCGCGACCGCGATCCGGCGGAACACAGCGACGGATTTCTCCTTTACCCAATCCGACAGCGCGCTTCGTTGGATAAGCTCTGTTATCCGGGCAAAATTTCGTCCGTGCCCATGTTCGTGCACCTCGCCGTCGTGATGATGGTCGTGATCATGGCCGTGTTCGTGGTGATGATGGTCTTCGACGAACCGCGTCTGGTGTTTTTCCGTCCGATTTCCGCGCTTGAGCTTGAGGATGGCTGTGAACTCGTGAGGTTCGGGCAATTCTTTCGTCGCTTCGAGATAATCGCCCCGCCGTTTGAAGGTGAACGACTGTTTTTTCCTGTCCGGGCGGATCGTTTCCAAGGTCACGATGTCGGCGGCAGGCGGCGCGACGGTCTTTCCTTTGGCGTCGTGGAAATAGAGCCGGAAACGCGGCGGCACGTTCGTTTCGAACACGCTCAGTTCCACCTGGCCCTGCGAAATTTTTACCAGCAAGCCGCCGTGCGGGCCATGGGCGTGAGCAAGGTGTTCGCGCCGGGAATCGTCTTCGTGAGAATGATCGTTGCGGCCCTGATCGTGGTCGTGGCGGTGCGAGGCGCCGCCCGCCTTCGCGGCTTCGCGGGCCTGCTCGCGCCCGAGTTGAACGTCGAACTTCACGCCGGCAATGTTCGCCTTCTGTCCGCGTGCGACGTGGAGGCGCCAACCGTCGAGCTTGAGCTTTTCCAAATTGCGCTCCAGGGCCCGGGCATCGACGCCGAGATCGAGCATCGCGCCAAGGAACATGTCGCCGCTGATGCCGCTGAAGATGTCGAGATAGAGAGTCTTCATAAGCTCAAAGTTCAAAGCTCAAGGGAAATTCCAGGATCCAGGTTTCAAGCGCTGCGAGCCCGTGTCCGCTCCTGGAGCCTGGCATTTGCAACATCTTTTGAACTTTGAGCTTTGAGCTTGGGGTTTATGCGCTGCCGGAGGCAAGCGCATTGATTTGGCCGGCGGCATAACCCGCGCCGAAGCCGTTGTCAATGTTCACCACGGTGACGCCGGTGCCGCAACTGTTCAACATTCCGAGCAGGGCCGCCAGCCCGCCGAAGCTCGCGCCGTAACCGATGCTGGTCGGCACGGCGATGACCGGCCTGGAAACCAGTCCCGCCACCACACTCGGCAGGGCGCCTTCCATTCCGGCGACGACAACGATGACGTTCGCGCTTTGAATCAACTCCAGCCGGCGCAAGAGCCGGTGCAAGCCGGCCACACCGACGTCGTAAATCCGCTCGACACGGTTGCCCATGATGTCCGCGGTCACCGCCGCTTCTTCGGCGGCGGGCAGGTCGCTGGTGCCGGCGCACAGGACGGCGATTGTTCCGGGCCGCTTGGGCGCGGGTGATTTCTCGATGGTCACGCAGCGCGCCGTTTCGTGATGAACGGCCGGTTTGAATTTCTTTCGGAGCGCGCGCGCGTGTTCGCCGTTGATCCGGGTGACCAGGATGCGTTGTTCGCGCTCGAAGATTTTTCCGGCAATGCCGACAACTTGTTCGGGCGTTTTGCCGGAACCGAAGATCACCTCCGGAAAACCCTTGCGAAGGGCGCGGTGCGTGTCCACTTGCGCGAAGCCCAGGTCCACCACTGGCGCGGCCTGAAAGGCCCGCAACACCCTGGCGCGATTGATTTTGCCGGCGCGAAATTTTTCCAGCAACTCGATGGCTTCCGTCGCTGTCACTGGGTGAGGATGCCAGGGAGTCCGGAGTTTGGCATCCGAAATCTCAGCGTACGACAGGGGGTCTCGCATGCCATGGAGCCATGGGCGTTCCCGCTCTCAAGGGCTATCGTGACCGTGGTGGAAAAGCCGATGCCGATTTTTCACAAGATACCAGACGAAAACAATGTTGAGCACCAGGAAACCCAGGACAATCCAGGGAAACCTCTCGTGATTCATCCGTTGCACCAGTTCATAGACTTCGATCGGGATGAAGAAGGCGGATTCGCCGATGGCCATCCAGCAGGCCCAACTGACGCGACACATCAAGCCGATTCCTTCGACGAGTGAAAACAGACTGTAAGCCAGCGTCCCGGCGGCGGCCCAGAGGACATTGATCTCGGTGAGCTTGCCGATTTGCGTGGCCAGGTCGGTGAAAAACTTCCGTTCGGGATTGAACCGCAGCCATTGGAGCAGCCGGTGGTATTCGGCGGGCAGGTCGTTGTCCGAAAGCGTGTAGGCAATGAGGGCGATGGCGATGAACACCAGTCCCTTCAGCAGCTTAAAGGTGATGATGGCGTAAAGCGTCGGCGCGCGCTTTTTTTTGGCGGGTGGAGTTTCTCCGGGCATGGACGGGTTCGCGGGAGGAGAAGTGACCGGTCAGGCGGCCTTGACGGCTTGCGGCTCCTCACGGACGACGTCGGACATCTTGTTCCGCGAGGCTTCCACCTTGATATAATGGAGGACCACGGGCGCGAGGATCATGCCCGGAATGCCCATCAGTTTTTCGCCGAGCACCAGTCCGAGCAGCGTCAGCCACATCGGGTTCTTGATCCGGTCACCGATGATCTTGCTGTTGAGGAAGTATTCCAGTTTGTGAATGACCACCAGGAAGATGAGCGCGAACAGGGCCACCTCGGGCGAGACGGTGAACCCGACGCCGACAATGAGGGTGTTGCTCATGACGTTGCCGATGATCGGGAGCAAACCGAAGAGAAAAGTGATCACGACGATGACCATGATGTAGGGGTAGCCGTTCCAGATCAGGAAAACGGCGCTCAGGATGGTGTTGATTGCGGAAATGACAATTTGCGCGCCGATAACCTTCGCGAAGCTGCGGTAGAACGTTTCGAAACGGAGGACGAGTTCGCGAACGACCGTGGAATAGAGGCTGTCCTTCATCACGTCCGGATCGTTATCCACCTCCCATTTCGCGCTGATGAACAGGCTGACGGCCACCACCAGTCCGACGATCAACATGGCGATCTGCAGGATGGCCGCGCGCGCGTAACGGCCCACATTGGCAATCTTGTCCGTGACGGCGCCGATTGCAGCGGTCTTCAAGCCGGCGTAATCGGTGAAGGGAAGTTCGATCTTCTGCTTTTCGGCGAAGTTGACCACGGCTGGAATCGTTGTCTTGGCGATTTCCGGGAGGGTCTTGTAAGCGAGGCGCGAGAAGTAAAAGAGGCCGTAGGCGATGGCGGCCACGGCGATGACGTAAATCGCGACGCCGAGCGCTTTGCTGCGGCCAAAGCTGAACTGGCGCAGGGCGAAATAGCCGAAGAGGGTTGTCAAAACGAGTGTCGCCAGATGGAGCAGGCCGACCAGGGCGAGCAGGACCGCCATGATCGCGTAGGAGATGCGCGCGGACTTGCTCATCGTTCGCCTGTCAGCTTGCCTCAGCGAACCTTTTCCAGCAACAACGGAAGCAGATCGGCAATCTTCACCCGCTCCTGCTTCATGCTGTCGCGGTCGCGCAACGTCACCGTGTCCTTCAGTTCCGGGCCTTTCTCGCCCAGCGTCTCGAAATCAATCGTCACACCGAAGGGCGTGCCGGCCTCGTCCTGGCGGCGATAACGGCGGCCAATCGCGCCGGCTTCGTCGTAGAACACCGTCAGGTGCGGCCGCAACAGGTCGCGCACTTGCCTGGCTTTCTGCACCAATTCGGGCCGGTTTTTGAGCAGCGGAAAAACGGCGACCTTGATGGGCGCAATACGCGGATGAAAACGCATGACGACGCGGGTTTCCAGCTTGCCTTTTTCGTCGGGGGCCTGGTCTTCGCTGTAGGCGCGGCAGATCAGGGCGAGGATGAGACGGTCCACGCCGGCGCTCGGTTCGATCACGTGCGGGATATAGTTGCCTTTGGCGAGAGCGTCGGCGTCGTCGCGCGCCTGTTTCGCCGCTTCCTCGGCGGGGACGCCGGTTTTCGTGAAATAGTTCAAGCGCGCATCGTGGTAACGCTGCCAAAGCTCTTTCTTCCTGCCTTCATCGAGCTTGGCCCAGGCGGCCTTCAACTCGTCGTCGAACACGCCCATCGGTTTACCGGAGAAATGCTGGTGCTGAGAAAGGTCGAAATCGCTGCGGGCGGCGATGCCTTCCAACTCTTCGCCCATCAACTCGCCTTTCTCGTCGCGTTTGCTGAAGGGGAATTTGTAGAGGATGTCCACGGTGGCTCGCGCGTAGTGCGCGAGTTCCTCCGGCTTCTGCCAGTATTCGACCAGCGAATTGCGTGGCAGACCGATGTTTTCGTACCAACTGACCCGCTGTTCGACCCAGTATTTGTGCCAGGCTTCCCAGCCCCAATCCGAATTTCCGATTTCCGATTTCTGATTTCCGATTTCCGATGCCTTCGCGATCCGGCCCGAAATGGCTTCGACGACTTCGTCGGG
>DASPXS010000075.1:0-20750 GCA_035637175.1 Haliangiales bacterium
GATGCTCATCTGTGCGGCCAATGTTTGTTTTCTGTTGGCCGGCTGCGGAATCACCGTATATGAACCGCAAGCAAGGCATTCTCCGCCGCCGCCACCGGCGCCCGCGCCGCGCGCGGAGCCGTGGGTGGACCTGACGATCACCGTCCGCGAACGGCAGGTCATCCAGGGCTACGTCGCCACCCGCTGCGCGGAGGATGAAGAGGAAGAGAGAAAGTGGCATAAGCGCGGCAAGAAACACAAACCGCTGCCGCCCGGTCTGGCGAAAAAGGCGGCGCGCGGCGAAGAGTTGCCGCCCGGATGGGAGAAAAAGCTGATGAAACGGCAGGTGCTTCCGGCGGAGATTTACCAACGTTGCCATCCCCTGCCAAAGGAAGTCATCGCGCAACTTCCGCCCCAGCCGCCCGGAACCATTCTGATTGCCGTAGGAGGCAAGGTCGCGCGCCTGTTGCAGGCGACGAGGGAAATCCTTGACGTGTTTGAAGTGGAGCTCTGACGGGCTGGTCCTGCCGGAAAATCAGCGCGGGGATCAACGAGGCTGGCGGCGCTTGACCTTGAGCTGCGCCAGCGAATGCATGAGCGCGGCGCTGACCAGGGCCGCCTCCTCATCGTCGAGCTTCTCGGCGAGGCGCGCTTCGGCGCGTTGGCGGGCTTCTTCAACCTTGGCTTCGTCGATCTGCTCGGAGCGAATGGCCATGTCGGTCATAATGGCCACGCGATCGGCGGTGATTTCCACGAATCCTTCCCCGACGGCGAGAAAATAGTCCCGGCCGTCTTTGCGGACGGCGAGTTCGCCGGCGACAATTTGGGTCATCAGCGGCACGTGCATCGGGTAGATGCCCATCTCGCCTTCGACACCCGGCAGGGTGACCATCTCCACGTCCTCGGAGTAGGTCTTCGCCTCCGGCGTCACGATTTCGAGTTTGAGTGTTGCAGCCATGCTTCGTGCGTTGAATCGTTAAATCGTTAAATCGTTTCAACGATCCAACCTATTCAACGGTTCAACAGTCAGTTTTCTTTGATTTCGTCGATGCCGCCTTTCATGTAGAAGTTGGCTTCGGGCACGTCGTCGTGTTTGCCGTCCAGGATTTCCTTGAAGCCCCTGACCGTCTCCGCCACCGGCACCTGTTTGCCTTCGCGGCCGGTGAACACTTGCGCCACGGAGAACGGCTGGCTGAGGAAACGCTGGATCTTGCGCGCGCGGAACACCGTCAGTTTGTCTTCGGGCGAAAGCTCGTCCATGCCGAGAATGGCGATGATGTCCTGCAGGTCCTTGTAACGTTGCAGCACGCGTTGGACGCCGCGGGCGACTTCATAGTGTTCCTGGCCGACAATTTCCGGCGTGAGCGCGCGGGAATTGGACGAGAGCGGGTCCACCGCGGGATAGATGCCCAGTTCGGCGATGGAACGCTCCAGCACGATGGTCGCGTCGAGGTGCGCGAACGTCGTTGCCGGAGCCGGGTCGGTCAGGTCGTCCGCGGGAACGTAAACGGCCTGGAAGCTCGTGATCGAGCCTTTCGTCGTCGAAGTGATGCGCTCCTGAAGGTCGCCCATCTCGGCGGCGAGCGTCGGCTGGTAACCAACGGCGCTGGGCGTGCGGCCCAGCAGCGCGGAGACTTCCGAGCCGGCCTGCGAGAAACGGAAGATGTTGTCGATGAAGAGCAGCACATCCTGGTTTTTTTCATCGCGGAAATACTCGGTCACGGCGAGCGCGGAAAGCGCGACGCGCAGCCGGGCGCCGGGCGGCTCGTTCATCTGGCCATAAACCAGGCCGATCCTGGAGCCAGGCTTCAAAATGGGAAGGCCGTTAGGGCCTTGTTTCAGGTGTCCCTTCGCGTCCTTTTCGCATTTAATGACATCCGCCTCTGCCATTTCGTAGTAAAGGTCGTTGCCTTCGCGGGTGCGTTCCCCCACGCCGGCAAACATGGAGATGCCGCCGTGCAGCTTGGCAATATTGTTGATCAATTCCATGATGACAACCGTTTTGCCGACGCCCGCGCCTCCGAACGCGCCGACCTTGCCGCCTTTGAGGAAGGGGCAGATCAGGTCGATGACTTTGATGCCGGTGACGAGAACCTGTGGCGAAGTCGATTGGTCCACCAGCGGCGGGGCGCTACGATGAATCGGGTTGTATTTGTCCGCCTTCACAGGGCCTTGCTCGTCCACCGGCTCCCCCGTGACGTTGAAGATGCGGCCCATGACCGCTTCGCCGACGGGCATGCAGATGGGCTTTCCGGTGTCGATGACGTCGTAGCCGCGCTTGAGTCCTTCGCTGGATCCCATGGCGACGGTCCGCACCCAATTGTCGCCCAGGTGCTGCTCGACCTCGAGGGTGAGCTTGGCGGTCTTGCCCAGCACCTCGAACTCAACGGTCAGCGCGTTGTAGATCGCGGGGAGTTGGAGCTGGCCGGGGAATTCCACGTCCACAACCGGGCCGATGACTTGAACGATTTTGCCTTTGTTCATGTGTGATTCTGTTCCTGTTTTCGAGGATCTCTTGTTCGCAGAGGAATGGGTTCGTCTATTTAATCATGACGACAATTCCGTTAAACCGTTTGTAGAACAGCATGGAAAACAGCAGTGCCAGATACTTGATGCCCCACAGCCGGAAAAGAGCCTTCCGAAGAGGAGACGACGGCCGACTGTAGAGCACGCTATAAATTTGATCCGCATGTTGGTGAATCTGAAACTTTCGAAAACCGACCTCGCGTCCGCGCCGGATAACCAGACCGGGCGGCATATCCCGATCAGTCACATCGTGTTGTTCCATCGTCCGGCGCGATCTCTTCGCATGCCCGAAGCCCGGTTCAGAGGCGATACATTTGCCCCCAGGCCTAAGCGCGGCATAAACTGACTTGAGCGTTGCCGCCTCATCCAAAGTGTGATGAAGCGCGGCGAAAAAGACGACGGCATCAAATTCGCAGTCAAATCCCAAATCATCAAAGTCACGCCTCAAGAACGCAGGCGCCGGACAGGCCGCAAACATGGGGTTTTTCTTCGCCAGGTCAACGGCATCGTCTGAAATATCCACACCGGTAGCGTCGTATCCCCTTTTGGACAAGAAATAAGTCAGCCAGCCTGTCCCGCAGCCACACTCCAAAACTTTCGCCGGCGGTTCAGGGAGTAGAGCCATCACCGCTCCAACTTCCATCAAAAGCGCGCCGCAACGTTCATCGGAAAAGGGCTTGTTAACCGAGTGACAACGCCCCTTTTCACCTATGTTCGCAAAATAAGTGATTTCACCTGGTCGATGCATATATCACTCGTTTCGATTCTCACCCCATCGCCATCTGGGCGGTGGTGATTTCCAAAAGTTCCTTGGTAATGTTGGCCTGGCGGAGCTTGTTGTATTCGAGCGTCAGGTCCTTGATGAGCTGTTGGGCGTTGTCGGTGGCGTTCTTCATGGCGACCATCCGGGCGCTGTGCTCGCTCGCTTTTGCCTCCAGCAGAATCTGGTAAACCTGGAAATTCAGGTAATGCGGCAGCAACGAGCCGAGCACCTGGTCGGCGCCGGGTTCGAACAGGAACTCCGTCGCGCCTTTGAGCAACCTTCCGCTGTCCGCCGTGCCTTCTTCCAGTTCGGCGTGCACCGCCTTGATTTCGCCCACCGGCAGCAGCGTCCGCACTTCGGGCTTTTGCGCGAGCGTGGAAATGAAATTGGTGAAGAGAATATCCACCGCGTCCACTTCGCCTTTGGTGAACCGGTCCTGGGCGAACCTGGAGATGGCGCGCGCTTCGCCGAACAACGGCGCGTCCTTATAAGTGAACTCCGCTGCCAATTGCCGCTTCGTGCGCGCGATGAACTGCGATGCCTTTCTTCCCGCCGTGATATAAACCGTGGTCTCCTTGTCGAACCTCGCCGCTTCGCGGAGCAGGTTGCTGTTTAGCGCGCCGCACAGTCCTTTGTCCGTGCTGACCACGATGACGGCGCGTTTCCTGACCTCGCGCGCTTCCATGAGCGGGTGGGTGAAATCACCGGCATTGGCGCTCACTTCGGCCAGCACCTTGTTCATCAACGCGGCGTAGGGGCGTCCCGCCAGCGCGGCCTGCTGCGCTTTGCGCATCTTGGCCGCCGCCACCATCTGCATCGCCTTGGTGATCTGCGATGTGTTGCGGATCGACTTGATGCGTCGGCGTAAATCGCGGGTGCTGGGCATGAAAACTATTTATATGTCTGCTTGAACTCCACCACCGCTGCTTTCAACTCCCCCGTCAACGCGTCGCTCAATGCCTTTTCCTTCGCCACCTTCGCCATCAGGTCTGATTTGCGCGTGGTCAGATACTCCGTCAGCTTGTTCTGACAATCCTTGACCTTCTCGACGGCCACGTCGTCGAAGTAGCCGTTTTGCGCGGACCAAAGGATCGCCGCCTGCGCTTCGACGGTGATCGGGCTGTACTGCGGCTGCTTGAAGACTTCCACGATGCGTTTGCCGCGTTCGATCTTCGCCTGCGTCGCCGCATCGAGATCGGAGCCGAACTGGGCGAACGCGGCCAGTTCGCGGAACTGCGCCAGGTCGAGCTTGATGCGGCCGGCCACCTGTTTCATGGCCTTGATTTGCGCCGCCGAACCGACGCGCGACACGGACAGACCGACCGAAATGGCCGGGCGCACGCCCTGGTAAAACAAGTCGGTTTCCAGGTAAATCTGGCCGTCGGTGATGGAAATGACGTTGGTGGGAATATACGCCGAAACGTCGCCGAGTTGGGTCTCGATGATGGGCAGCGCAGTCAACGAACCGTTCCCGTATTTATCGCCCAGACGCGCGGAGCGCTCCAGCAGCCTGCTGTGGAGATAAAAGACGTCGCCGGGATACGCCTCGCGGCCCGAGGGACGTTTCAACACCAGCGAGACCTGGCGATAGGCCACCGCGTGCTTGGACAGGTCGTCAAAAATGATGAGCGCGTCCATGCCGTTGTCCATGAACCATTCGCCCATCGCGCATCCGGCGAAGGGCGCGAGATACTGGTTGGTTGCCGAATCGGAGGCTGAGGCAACGACGATGATGGTGTAGGGCATGGCCCCGGCCTCATCGAGCACGTTGATGACGCGCGCGATGTTGGACTGCTTCTGGCCGACCCCGACATAAATGCTGTAAAGCGGACGATAGGCCTTGTCCCCCGCCGCCTCCGCCGCCTTGTTCAAGAGTGCATTGCTGATGATGGTGTCGATGCCGATGGTTGTCTTGCCGGTGGAACGATCGCCGATGATCAACTCGCGCTGGCCGCGGCCGATCGGAATCATGGCGTCGATGGCCATGATACCGGTTTGCACCGGTTGGCTGACCGATTTGCGTTTGATGATGCCCGGCGCGATTTTTTCGACCGGGTAGGCAATCTCGCTTTTGACCGGCCCCTTGCCGTCCACCGGCTGGCCCAGCACGTTGACGACGCGGCCCAGCAATCCCTTGCCGACCGGCACCTGGAGCAGTCGGCCGGTGGTGCGGACTTCCTGGCCTTCCTTGACGCTGGTGTAATCGCCCAGAATGACGGCGCCGACCTCGGTCTCTTCGAGATTGAGCGCCAGGCCGGTGACGCCGTTGCCGAAGTCAAGCATCTCGTTGAGCATGGCGTCGGTCAGGCCCTCGATCTTGGCCACGCCGTCGCCGATTTCGCGGACGATGCCGACGTTTTGCTTCGTCACCGAAGTTTTCACGCCGGCGATCTGGGCTTCGATTTCCTGCAATAGGTTGCTCATAGAATTTTCGTCAGTCGTCCGTGGTCAGTCGTCCGTTGTCCGCGCCGCGATTGAACAATCGCCAATGGACAACTGGCCACTGACGAATCAAAATTTGTCCGCCAACTCCGCCAATCGCGCGCGGATGCTGCCGTCGTAAACGTCGCTGCCCACCTGCACGCGCATACCGCCAATCAGATCCGGATTCCGGGCGAAGGTAACATCCAGCCCCGGGCCGTATTTGCGGGCGAGGTTCGCCTGCAAGCCGGTGCGCAGGTTTTCCGGGAGTGGGACCGCGCCTTCGATTCTCGCCGTGCGGCGGGCGATGTCCAGCCTCACCAGGCGCTGGAAATGGGTCAGGATGGCCGCATAACCGCGCGGCTTTTGCGCGATCACCTGGCGCACCACCTGGCGGACGCGGTTTTCGTCCAGCAAACCGTCCGCCAGGCAACTGCGGAACAGTTGTTTGGCATCGCGTCGCGACTGTTTCGAGATTTTCATGCCTCGCCGCGCTGGATTTGAGATTTCAGATTTGAGATTTGAGATTCCTCAGGCCGCCAATTGCCGGTTCGTTTCTTCCGCCAATCGCTGCTGGTCTTCGACGGTCAGGATTTTGCCGGTGACTTTGGCGGTGGTTTCCACCACCAGGCGACCGACTTCGCGTTTCAACTCGGCCAACATGCGCGCATGATCCTGGGCGGCGGCTTCGCGGGCCTTGGCGATGATCTGTTCGGCGGCGGCGATCGCTTTCTGCGTTTCCTGCTCCTGCACGCGCGCGGCGGCGGCGCGGGCTTCTTCAATCAATTTGTTGGCCTGCAGGTTGACTTGATTCAACACTTCCTGCCGCGCGGCTTCGGTCCGGGCCAGTTCCTGTTTGATCTTTTCCGCGTTGGCCAGGCCCTCGGCGATCCGCCTTTTGCGCTCCTCGAGCAGGTTAAGGATCGGTTTGTAGGCGAATACGACGAGGACGCCGGCGACGATGAGAAAGTTGATGACCTGCGCGCCGAAATGGGCCCAATCGAAGCCGAACTTCTCCGCCGTGCTCCTCGCGGTTTCGGCCAGATCGCTCGCAATGTCCGCAAACAAAATGAACTGGTTCATAAATTCTGTTGGTTAAAGCCGGGCGCGGAGCCGATCCGGCTCCGCGCCTGAGAGGGTTACGGGCCTTGCTTCACGAGGAACAGGGCGTAGAACACGATAGCTTCCGCGAAGGCGATGGCCAGGATCGATTGCACCAGGATCTTGGTCGAAGCGCCGGGGTTGCGTCCCACGGCTTCGGAGGCCTTCATGCCGATGAACCCCACGCCGAGGGCCGCGCCGAGCGCCGCCAGACCAACGTGGATGTTTCCGCCTAATCCTTCCGCCAACATGGGCATTAACATACGGTTGTCCTTTCGTTTTACTCAGCGGCTCCCGCGATTGAACACGGTCAAGCCGCTGAAATTCTCAAATTCTAGTGATGGGCCTTCTCGTGGCCTTCCTCGTGCATGCAGATCAGCATGGTGAACACGGCGGTCAACAGCATGAACACCAGAGCCTGAACGAGTCCGACCAGCAGTTCCATGAAATAAAACGGCACCGGCAACAGCCAGCCCAAGCCGGGCACGAGGTTGCTCATTGCTTCGAGCATGTTCTCGCCCGCGAAAATGTTGCCGTAAAGGCGGAAGCTCAGTGAAACCGGACGAAACAGGATCGAGAACACCTCCAGAAACCCGACCAGGAAAAAGATGACCATCAGGAGGAGCTTGAGCGCGCCGGTGGACTCACCCTTCGGCCCGAACAGGTGGAGGACAAAACCTTTGACACCGTTGGCCTGCAGCGCCCAGACCGTCCAGAAGAAGAAAAAGAGCATCGCCATCGCGGCGGTCATGTTGAGGTCGGCGTTGCCGCCCCGCAGCAGCGGACGCGTCACTTCAAAACCGTGTTCGCCCTGCACGCCCCAGCCGACCGTGCCGACGCCGGGGATTAAGCCGAACCAGTTCGTGAAGAGAATGAAGATGAAAATGGTGGCGAAAAACCAGAAGGTCTTCTTGACCAGGTCGGGACCGATGATTCCTTCGAGGAAGTCGTAAAGGCTCTCAACCAGCCATTCCCAGAAATTCTGCGCGCCGCTTGGAATTTCCCGCATCTTACGAGTGGCGTAGCGAGCGAACAGAATCAGCGCCAGGGCTACAATCCACGTGACCAGCATGGAATTGGTGATGAACCCGCTCTCGTGAGCGAGCGACTGGGCTTTTTGTGGAATGCCGTGTTCCGCCGGCCCGGCCTGGGTGGCCACACTTCCCGCCGCTGCCTTGACAGACTCGGCCTGCTCCACCTGTTCCCCCGCCCGCAAGAAGGCTGGCGCGGCGAACAAAATCAACGCGGCAAGAATTGATTTAAGCAACGACACTGGGCGTAAGGTTGCGTCCGGGAGACACTCGCCCCCGCATTGCGCATCAACGTTTTTGGCCAAAGCGCGGGCAAAATTGCCGCATCGTGAAAATTTTCACAAGGGTTTTTTGCTGTTTAATTTTGGTATCGCATTATTGAATGCAAACGTTGAGAGGTTTTAATGGTTAGTCCTGGTTTTGAAGTAGTTTTTTCCACCGAACCAAGTTTCGAAGCAACCGCCGCGTGATTTCGCATGAGCTGTCGTAGCGGCGCCTCGGCAGAGTGCCGCTGTTGGCGCGGAGTCAGCGGCCCTTTGCCGAGGCGCCGCAGCGACCACATTGTAAAAATTCGCCGCACAGGGACCTGCCCGATTGGCCTCGATCCGTCCCGCGCTTGCGCCACTGCAGGTTGATGTGGTTAACTGTCAGCAAACATGACCTCCTTTCCCAGCCAAAGCGCCGAAGACTACCTGGAGCGCATCCATGAATTGATAGAGGAAAAGGGTTACGCGCGGGTCGTGGATATCGCGTCGTCGTTGCAGGTCAAGCAGGCGTCGGTCACCAGCATGGTACAGAAACTCGGTGAGCTCGGTTATCTCAATTACGAAAAATATCGCGGGCTGGTGCTGACGGAGAAGGGAAAGCGGGTTGCCTGCAATATTCAGAAACGCCACGAAACCCTTTCCCGTTTTTTCTCGCTGTTCGGGCTCGACCCGAAGACGCAGAAACAGGACATCGAAGGCATCGAGCACCATCTCAGCGCCGACACAGTCCAGGTCCTTGCCGACCTCGCGCGTTTTTTTGAAAGCAACCCGGAAACGCTCAAACAGTTCATCAAATCGCGCAGGCTCCCGAAATAGCGGCTCCGTCAGCGCCCCGCACACGCAACCTCATGTCTTCCGATCAGTCTTTCCTGCTGGCGCTGGCGGAATCAGAAGTGAACCGCACGATTCGGTCCCTTCCATCCGAGCTTCGGGACAGGGTCCGGCAGTTGCCGGTCAGTTTCGAGCGCCGGCCGGCCAAGGCGTTGCAAAAAGACGGGATCGAGCCGGACACGCTCGGATTATTTGTCGGCGAACCGTTTTCCGAAACAGGATCTACGGCGACGCCGTTGCCCGCCCAGGTCATTCTTTTCCTGGAAAACATCTGGGACGCAGCCGATGAAGACGAGGCGAGGTATCGGGAGGAGGTGCGCGCGACATTGTTGCACGAGTTGGGTCATTACCTGGGGCTGGATGAAATCGACCTGGACGAACGCGGACTGGGATGACCGTCGCCGCGAAACCACAGGACGCGTTCAAGAATGGCGCGGGGCCGGCCTCGTCCCCGCGTTTTGTCCGTAGCACGGCGTTTTACGGGAACGAGCCGTCCCCGCCCCTGCTGTTAGCTGACTTTCCTGAGCGCACCTTCGCGAAACCGGATGCCACGGCAGTTTTTTGTTTCTTCCATCGCCGTGTGGGTTAAGATAGGCGGGCTTTCCCCGCGGGCGACTGGTCCGGTTGAAGCACAGAAGACTTTTATGGCAAATTCAATGATGCGAGCCGTTGGAGTGCTCCCCGGCACGCGCGAAGTGCGGCTGCTCGAACACGAAACGCCGAAAATCGCCGCGGCGAACCAGGTGAAGATTCGCGCGCTCGAAGTCGGCGTCTGCGGCACCGACCGCGAGATTTGCACGTTTGTTTATGGCTCGCCTCCGGACGGTTTTGACTACCTGGTGCTCGGGCACGAATCGCTGGGTGAAGTGGTTGAAGTCGGCTCCGGCGTCTCGAGGTTCAAACCAGGCGACCTCGTTGTTCCCTCGGTCCGCCGCCCTTGTCCGCACGCGGATTGTCTGCCTTGTCGCGAGGACAAACAGGATTTCTGTTATACCGGCGATTTCACCGAGCGCGGCATCAAGATGACTCATGGGTTTATGACCGAGTATTACGTGGACGAAGAGAAATATCTGACCCGCGTCCCGCCGGAGCTGCGCGAGGTGGCGGTGCTCGTCGAACCGCTCACGGTCGCCGAGAAAGGTCTGCAGCAAGTCTGGCGGGTCCAGCAGCGTTTGCCCTGGATTGCGCCGGGCTTGCCCGAAGAACAGCGGGGAGCCGGCAAAACGGCGGTCGTGCTCGGCGCCGGGCCGATCGGCATCCTCGGCGCGATGGCGCTCGTCGCCCGCGGATTCAAGACCTGCGTCTATTCGCGGTCCAAGGCGCCGAACCTGAAATCGGAACTGGTTGAATCGTTCGGGGCGAAATACCTCTCGTCCGAGGTCATCTCGCCGGACGAACTCGCCGAGCAACTCGGGCGCATCGACCTCGTTTACGAGGCGGTCGGCAAGGCGAAGGTTTCCTACGATGTCCTGCGGGTGCTGGGGTTGAACGGCATTTACGTCTTCACCGGCATCCCGGCGCCTAAACCACCCATTGGCATCGATGCCGATATCATCATGCGCAATCTCGTGCTCAATAATCAGATTGTCGTCGGAACGGTCAACGCCGACCGCGAGGCGTTCGAAGAGGCGATCCGCGATCTCGGCATTTTCCTGAAACGCTGGCCGGGCGCGCTCCGTTCCCTGATCACCGGCCGTTTCAAGATCGACCAATACCGCGACCTGTTGCTGGGCAAAGCCACCGGCATCAAAAACGTCATCGCCCTGGTGTAGGCGTGACGACTGGAATTAACCACGAATGGACACGAATAAACACGAATGGAAAAGGGGACCGGACGCGAATTTCGCGAATGAACGCCAAGGGATTCCCCTGCCACGCAATTCGTGGTAGTTCGTGAAATCCGTGTCTTCAGTATTCGTGTTCATCAGTGTCCATTCGTGGTTTATTCATTTGGAGCGACGGCTGGAGAAGATTTATGAACAAAACCTGGATTGACGCCTCGGTCCCCCTGCATACGGGCATGGTCCATTGGCCCACCGACCCGTCCGTGCGCATCGAACGCTTCGCCGACATGGAAAAAGGCGCCATCTGCAACGTGTCGAAAGTGGATATGTGCGCCCATGCCGGCACACACATGGACGGCCTGAACCATTTCATCAGGAACGGCGCGCCGCTCGACACGGTCCCGTTCGACGCGGTGATCGGCCCCTGCCGCGTCATCGAAATTAAAGACGACGATTCCGTCAAATCCGCGGAACTGAAAAAACACAAACTTCGCGCCGGCGAACGGATTCTGTTGAAAACCCGCAACTCGAAGCGGCAATGGTGGGAGGAGGATTTCGACACGAAGTTCATCCACATTTCGAAGGAAGCCGCACAGCACATGGTCGATTGCGGGATCCGGACGATCGGCGTCGATTACCTCTCGGTGGGCGGCTATCAGCGCGACGGCGTCGAGTGCCATCAAGTGCTGCTCGGCGCGGGCGTGTGGATCATCGAAGGATTGAACCTGACGAAAGTGAGACCGGGCAAATACGATCTCATTTGTTTGCCGGTGAAAATCCGGAACAGCGACGGCGCCCCGGCGCGGGTGGTCTTGCGCGCAAAATAGAGCCGGCGTCTCGCCGGCCGGTGCACCGTCAGCCGACAGCCAAAATCTTGTTACAATTGTAACAAGAAATTGGTCACCCAAACCCGGGGTTCAGGGGAAAGTTCTGCTGTCTAATTAAGCCATCTGTCCGCGCGTCACGCCGAGTTGATTCAACAGCTTCAACTCGCGCCACAACTGCGTGCCGGTGATTTCGCCGCGCAACAGTTGCCGATACTTCGCAATCGTCAGAGCGACTTGGTCCGGAGCTTCGTTCAGAAATTCGACGCGAAACTTTCGCGCGCCGACCGCCAGCATCCGCGATACAAACTCCGCGCCGGTCTGCGCCACGGCGTTGAACACAGTATTGCGGCAACCGGCGTCGGCCTTGAGCGGATGCAGCGCGCCGACGCGGTCGCGCAACTGAACGTCGTGTTTGTCGCAGGGCCGGCCGCAGTTGGTGTAATCGGTGCCGTCCGAGAGAAACGCGCAAAAGACGCAGTGCTCCATGTGAAACATCGGCATGTGCTGGTGAATTGTGATCTCGAACCAATCCGGCGGGGCGGACTGCAACAGCGCTTCGAGCTGCATGATGTTCAGGTCGTACGAAGCCGTGACGCGTTCCAGACCGAAGCCATTGATGAAGTAATCGGCCGTCAGCGGATTGGCCACATTGAGCGAGAAATCGCCCACGCGCCGGCAACCGGCGAAATATTTCAAGTGATCGTAGTTGCGGACCAGATAGCCGTCGGCCTCGCACGCGCGCACCTGATTCAGAATCCACTCCTCGCCGGTTTTGAAAATGCGCGGCGGCGCGAGCCAGAGGGTCGAGGGTTGGTGGTTGATGGTTGATGGCGAGGGGTCACGAGCGCTGCTGCTGTGAAACAGCGCGACCGCCTCCCGATATTTCTTCGGGTCTTCGAACTCACAGTAAATCGTTTCTGCGCCGCTGCGCAGGGCGGCCTCGAGCTGCGGCAGGTTGCGAACCAGGACGATCAAATGCGGAGCGCGGATTGCGGAGTGCGAAGCGGGATCGCGGCGCGCTTCAATCATTCCGCATTCTGCGTTCCGCGCTTGGTGCTCGAGCAGGGTCCACCGTTTCGGCTGCGCCCGCAGCGAATCCAATCGACTGACGGCCTCGCGGCGCAGGCGATTGAGTTCGCTCACCGGCAGCAGCACGTCGCCTGCGAGGAGGTATTTCAGGTCGCCGAGCTTGAACGGCGTGCCGCCCAGCCGGCCGAGTTGTGCGCGCAGACGTTCCGCGGCAAGCGGCTGCTTTTCGGCTCTCGCCAGCGGCATCGCCGAGGTGACCTGAACGACATGGCCGCTCTCGTCGCGAACGATGAGCGTGAGCGGCTGGCCGATTCGACCGTGAACTTCGATGTCGATCGGGCGCTGGAACTTCGGCTGACCGCCTTCAAACGTGGCGCGCAGCCGCCGATCCAGCTCCGGATCGCTTGTCTTCCAGACTTTGTCTCCGGGGTGGACCCGGGAGAAATCGATGTGGCCGCGACCGAAGCGCAGCTCGACCACGCGGCCGTTCCGCGCTGCCGTCTTCCCATTGGGCATTGGGCATCCGGCATTGGGCATTTCGTACACCCGCCCGCCCTCTTCCCTTTCCTCGGGGTGCCCGGCATCGAACACCACGCCGTCCCCGGGCTTGAGCGGCGCCTGCAAACGGACGAAAACCTTCTCGCCCTGGACGCGCGTCACTTCTCCGAGGTAAACGCCGCGCTTTTTGCCGAAGCGTGCGTGAACGAGTTTTTGGTTGTCGATGCCGCGGAACCAGCCGGTGTGAAGCCCCCGGGAAAAAGCCATTTCCATTTCATATTTACGATTTACGATTTCAGATTTACGAAGTGGATTGCCAGGGGCGCGTAAATCGTCATTCGTAAATCGTAAATCATCCAGCGCCTGGCGATAGACGCGCGTGATGTTCGCCACGTATTCGGGCGACTTGAGCCGGCCCTCGATTTTCAACGACGCCACGCCGGCGCGAATCAAATCCGGCAACATCTCGAGTCCGGCCAGGTCCTGCGGACTGAGCAGGTACCGGCGGTCGCCGAGCGGGACCGGTTTGCCGTCGGAGAACAACTCGTAAGGCATGCGACAGGCCTGCGCGCATTCGCCGCGATTGGCGGAGCGGCCGCCCAGCGCTTCGCTGGTCAGGCATTGGCCGGAATACGCCACGCAGAGCGCGCCGTGGACGAAGACTTCCAACGGTATTGGCGGGTGGTGAGTGGCAAGTGGCGGGTTGTTTCCGCCGCCTGACCGACAACCCGCAACCTGCAACCTGCAACTCGCATCGCTTTGCATTGCCTGGATCTTCTCGATTTCCTTGAGCGAACACTCGCGGGCCAGGACGACCAGATCGCAACCGAGGTCGCGGGCGAATTCGATCCCGCCGGCGCTGGTGATGGTCATCTGCGTCGAGGCGTGAATCGGGAAATCGGGCGAGAGGCGTCGAATCAAACGGCAAATGCCGACATCCTGCACGATGGCGGCGTCCACTCCGGCCGCGATCATGACGCGCAGGTATTGCCCGGCTTCGGCCAATTCGTTCGCGAAGACGAGCGTGTTGAAGGTGACGTAGCCTTTCACGCCGCGACGATGGAGAAATTCCATCAGCTTCGGGAGGTCGGCTTCGGTGAAATTGTGAGCGCGCATCCGGGCGTTGAATTTCTCGAGTCCGAAATAAATCGCGTCGGCGCCGTTTTCGACCGCGGCTTTCGCGCAGTCCCAGTCGCCGGCGGGAGCGAGCAGTTCGGGGAGCGCGATGTCAGCCGGCAGAACGGTGGCGGCGGGCTCCGCGCGCGCCTTACCGGCGTGATGAGCAGCAATTGATGACATGACCAGAGGTTTACAGCCTACACTCGCCGTGTTGGCGCGCAATCTTCAACTTGGCGAACAGTGCAAAGTGTGGAATGACGCGACGCCCCACTCACACCACGTTCTCACTGCCTCCGTTTCCGTCGTTTCCACTAATGACTTCGGGTGCGCCAGGCGTTGGGCAGCCGATCATTTTTCGTTTGGCCGTCTGTGGACGCGCGGATACACTCGCGCCCATGCGTGTCTTGATCCTCGGCTGCGGTTACGTCGGACTGCCGCTCGGAACCGAACTGGCAAAGCAGGGACACGAGGTGTTTGGTGTCCGGCGATCTGCGGCCGGGGCGGCGGAAATGAAAGCGGCCGGAATCACTCCGCTGATGGCAGATATCACCCGAGCGGAAGAGTTGGCGAATCTGCCTGGCCCATTCGACTGGGTCGTCAACACTGTCTCCTCGACCAAAGGCGGTGTGGCGGACTATCGTCAGGTTTACATCGACGGCACGCGCAACTTGATCGACTGGCTCTTGTCATCACGGCCTAAGAAGTTTGTTTATAGCAGCAGCACGAGCGTTTACGGGCAGACGGACGGTTCGCCGGTCAAGGAGAGCAGTCAGACGGAACCCGCCAGCGAGACCAGCAAGGTTCTGGTGGAGGCCGAGAAACTGTTGATGGCCGCGGCGCAGCAACAGAAGTTTCCGACCGTCATTTTGCGGGCCGCCGGCATTTACGGACCCGATCGCGGCCACCTTCTTCTGCAATACCTGAGGAACGAGGCGAAAATCGCCGGCAAAGGCGAACGCATCATCAACATGATTCATCGCGACGATCTGGTGGGCATTATCATCGCCGCGCTGAAGAGCGGGCGCACGGGCGAGATTTACAACGCGGTCGATGACGAACCGGTGGCACAAATCCATTTCTTCCGCTGGCTTTCCGAAACGCTCGGCAAATGGATGCCCCCGTTCGTCATCGAATCCGAGGATGGCCAACGCAAACGGGGGCTGACGAACAAGAAGGTTTCCAATCGCAAGCTTAAGATGGAACTGGGCTACCCGTTCAAATATCCGACCTTCCGGCAGGGATACACGGCGGAGATCACGCGGATGGAGCGGGCCGGTTTGCTGGACGTCAAGGTCGAATCGCGGGAAAGCCTCTCCTGAAACTTTAAGTTAAACCACGAATGAACACCAATCAGCACGAATGAAATTTGGCCTTGCGCGAATTTCACGAATCGTCACGAACCGCCCCGAATAGAATTAATTATTTGGCGATAATTCGCGAAATTCGCGTAAACCGTTGTTCCATCCGATCAGCCGACGCGGAATGAAATCCGCGCGATCAGGTCGCGGCCGAAGCCGTGTTGCAGGCGGTCGAGGATTTCCTTGCGGCGATAGCGGACGATTTCGCTGAGCCAGACGCTGCTGTCCACGGTGACGAACAGTGTTCCCTTGTTCAGGCCGGTCGGCTGGGCGTGGGCAGTGATGTTCGAGTCAATCAGATTGTTCCAGACGCGGAGGATTTCCGCTTCGGCGCGGCGACGGTCGAGCCCCAACGTGGTCAGCACGCGCGGCATCACGTCGGCGACCGCTTTGGCGCGCAGCGTCTGGGCTCGTTCCAGCGGCGCGAGGTCAATGCCGCGCCACTCGGACAATGCGCGCTGGCGGGCGCCCGGTTTTGGAGGACCGAGCGGCGGATTACGTCTGGGGGGAAAGCTCATTGACAGCTCGCGATCCGGAGTCAGAAAAAGTCAGGTTGCGGGTTCGGGTTCGGCTTTTGGCACGACTTGCTCGTCGAGCACCAACACGCCGTGCGGTGGCAGGTCGTGATTGCCCTGTAACGTGGAGCCGGTAAGGAAGTCGTGCATCGGCTTGTAAAACTGGATGCGCACGGGCGAATTCTGGTGGTTGAGCAGGAAATAAATCTTGGTGTCCTCTTTTTCGCGCAGACTGACCTCGACCGTGTCCGGGACTTTCAGCAGGGGATAGAGGTTGCACAACTGCCGCAGCCACACGATGAGGTCGTAATAGAAATGCTGGTGGCTCATGGTGCCGATATAGATCGCTTTGCCGAGACCGAAGGTGTTCATGGTCATCGCCGGGCGGCCGGTGTAGAAGTCTTTCGCGTAGGTGGCAAGGATCTGGCATTCCTTCGGCTCGATGAGGTCGCACCAGAGTTTCGCTGGATGCAGGTGACTGGTCGGAAACGCGCCTTTGAAAGTGAGATGGTTTTCTTCGCCGGGCGGGAGCGGATCGAATTCCAGGACTTCCATGCCGAACAAATCGGTCAGGTCGTGCGGATAGCCGTTGTCGGGCGCGATATGGTGCTCGTCCACGAGGCCGGTATTGAATGTGCCGACGAGGGTGCCGCCGTTTTGGACGTAGAGTTTGAGCAGGTCGGCCTCGCCCCCGGCGAGCAGCTTCAGCGACGGGGCGATGACCATTTTGTATTTCGACAGATCCTCGGTGGGCCGCGCGAAATCCACCGGAATGTTCCGGTCATGCAGCGCGTTGTAAAAAAGTTGAATGTGCTCGCGTTGATTGAAGTAGCGGTTCGGCTGCGGTCCGTGCTGCATCGCCCACTCGTTTTCATGGCTGAAAAGGATGCAGGTTTCCGCCACGACCCGGGTGCCCCGGAGCGCCGGCGCGAGCAGTTTGATTTCATCGCCAATGTGGCTGATTTCCCTGTAAACACGGTTTTCGCCCCGGCCATCGTGGGTCAGCACGCCGCCGTAAAATTTTTCCGAACCGATCCGCGCCTGGCGCCAGAGAAAATAGAGCACGCCGGTGGCGCCGCGGGAAATACACTGATAGGTGAACAACCGAACGACGCCCGGACGGACCAGGGAATTGACCTCCTGCCAGTTGACGTTGCCGGACTTTTGTTCCACCACCCAGAAGCCGGAGTCGCCGCCGGGCGTATTAATGTTCGACTTCTTGAGGGAACGCAGCATGTCGATGCCGCAGGCGTTTTCAGACGACTTGCTCTTGATGGTGGCGTTGCTATCGACCCCGACGAAATCCAATGCGTCGGCGACATCAAAATGGTCAAAACAACGCGTGAGGGCGCGGAGATTGTTGGTGACGGGAATGCCCGGGGTCAGCTCGTGCAGCAGGTCCGCCTGCATCTTGACAAAGGCGACGATGGTATCGCTGGAAAACCGCATCCAATCGAGCACCAGGGCCGGATTAAAGACCGTGGGCGCCGTCATGGGCATGGGCACATCTTCGAACCGGGTCACGGTTTGAGTCCAAAAGCGGGTGCCCATCAGCTCGTTCAGGCGCTCGATGGTTTCGTATTTCGCTTTGAGCCAGGAGTGCCAGTCGCGGCGCGTTTCCTCGTTGAAGGAGGATTCGGTGTTGTGTCCGCCCAGGCCGTTCTCGATCTGCCAGGCGATGAGCTGGGGATGTTTGCCGAGCGTCCGGGCGAGTTCGGTGATGATTTTTTTGCAATAGTCCCAATAGACACTGCTGTTCATGCAGTAGGCCTTGCGCGTGCCTTCGTGTTTGGGCAGGCCGTGCTCGTCGAGCGGCAGAATTTCCGGATGCTTTTTCGCCAGCCAAATGGGCGGCGCGGCGGTGGGCGTGCCGAGCATGACCTGGATGCCGGTGTTGGCCATCACATCCATCGCCCGCTTCATCCAATCGAAGTCGTATTTTCCCTCTTCCGGTTCATAGAGGCCCCAGGCGAACTCGCCCATGCGGACGACATTGATGCCGGCGGCGACCATCAGCTCGGCATCGCGTTGCCAGCGCGATTCAGGCTCTTCCGGAGTGCCAGCGTATGGATAAACCCAGTGCTCCGGATAATAGTCGGTGCCGAAATACATAGGCTCGATTGGCTGGATTTGCCCCCAGTTTAGACCGCCGCGCGACGGGCGCAATTCCAAAGTGGAGAAATCACCCCGGTTTTTCTTTCGCCGCCGGCAATGCCTGTGGCGGCGGGCAGCGCCGGAACTCACGACGCGGCCCGCCGACACCGTGGCTCGGCATCGCGCAAATCGCTTTCTTTATTCCCGATTTTCTGCTAACGAGCCAACGCCTATGACAAAACTTTTCCCGCTGTTGATTTTGCTGGCGGCTGGTTTTGCTTCCCCGCAGCAGCGGGCCCGGTCCGCCGGCTTCGCGCCGCCCGAAGGCCGATCGAACGTCGCGAATGAAAAGCAGGCGCCCTTTGCCGCAACCGCGCCCGACGCCGGCGCGGCACCCGCGGCGTTGCGCCAACAGATTCACGCTCACGTCAACCGGGAATATCCACAATTGTTCGAGCTCTACAAATATCTCCACACGCACCCGGAACTTTCGCTTCACGAACAGCAGACCGGCCGGCGCGTCGCCGATGAGTTGAAGAACGCGGGGCTCGCCGTGACCCTCGGGGTCGGCGGATTCGGTGTCGTGGGTGTTTTGCGCAACGGCGATGGTCCGACGATTCTGTTGCGGACGGATCTGGATGCGCTGCCGGTCAAGGAACTGACCGGCCTGCCTTACGCCAGCCAGGTCCGCGCGGTGGACGACCAGGGAAACGAAGTCGATGTGATGCACGCCTGCGGTCACGATGCGCACATGGCGGTGTTTGTGGGTACGGCCCGGGTGTTGACCGCGTTGAAGGAACACTGGCAGGGGACGCTGGTGATGATCGGCCAACCGGCCGAGGAGAAAGGTTCGGGCGCGCGGGCCATGTTAAAGGACGGATTGTTCACCCGGTTTCCCCGGCCCGATTACTGCCTGGCCCTGCACGACAAGGCCGACCTCGAAGCCGGAGCCGTCGGCTGGGTTGAAGGCTACGCGCTGGCGAATGTGGATTCAGTGGACATCACCATCCGCGGCGTCGGCGGGCATGGCGCCTGGCCGCACAAGACGAAGGATCCGATTGTGCTCGCGGCCGAGACCGTGCTCGCGCTCCAGACCATCGTGAGCCGGGAAATTCCGCCGGGCGAACCGGCGGTGGTCACGGTGGGTTCCATTCACGGCGGCACCAAGCACAACATCATTTCCGACGAAGTGCGGCTGCAATTGACACTGCGTTCCTACAGCGACGAAGTGCGCGGGCAGACGATCGCCGCCATCAAGCGCATCGCGCGCGGCCTGGCCGAGGCGGCCGGTTTGCCGGAAGACCTCCTGCCTATTGTCGCGGTGCGGGAACAGGAATTCACGCCGGCCACTTACAACGATCCGGCCCTGACGCGCCGGGTGACCGCGGCGCTCAAGCAGTGGCTCGGCGAAGCCAATGTGCGCCCGATGAAACCGGTCATGGGCGGCGAAGATTTCAGCGAATACGGCCGCACGAACGACAAAATTCCCATCTGCCTCTTTTGGCTGGGCGCCGTCAAACCGGAATCAGTGAAGGAAAGCGAGCGGACCGGCAAACCGTTGCCTTCGCTGCACTCGAGCCAATTCGCGCCCCTGCCCGAACCCACCATCAAAACCGGTGTCACGGCCATGACGGCGGCCGTGCTGGAACTGGCGGCAAAGAAATGATTCAACCGGAGATCACACACTGACTTATGCGAATGATTGGCCACCTGCCGGGCGAAGCCGACGCCCGCGCGTTCAGCGATTATCTCTACGCGCAAGGCATCGACAACCAGATTGAACCGGAGCGGGACGGACGCTGGGCGGTGTGGATTCACGCGGAAGAACTGATTGCCGACGCCGAGGCGCGGTTGCGGCATTACCGGGAAAATCCCGCCGACCCGGGATTTGTCGGCGCGGCCAAGGAAGCCCGCGAACGGCGATTGCGGGAGCAAAAGGAAAACGAGTCGGCCAGAAAACGGTTTTACGATGCGCGCAAGCTCTTTCCGGGCGGCATCCGCGGAGTCGGTTTCCTCACGGCGATTCTCATCGCGATCAGCGTGGCCGTGTCGTTCGTCTCGGGATTCGGCGGGAATTCCGGACCGGTTTTGTGGTTATACATTTCGGAGTACGACGTGATGGGAGGATTGATGGCCCGCCTCGCTGGGCTCCCGGAAGTTCGCCACGGCGAACTTTGGCGCCTGTTCACACCGATGTTCGTCCATTTCGGTGTGATGCATCTCTTCTTCAACATGTGGGGGTTGCTGATTCTGGGCACCATGATCGAGCGGCGGCAAAACACGCGCGTGCTGAGCGCCCTGGTGCTGTTCATCGCCGCCCTTTCCAACCTGGCCCAGTATCTGGTCAACGGGCCGTTATTTGGCGGCATGTCGGGAGTGGTTTACGGACTGATCGGCTACATCTGGCTGCGCGGAAAATTCGATCCCGCCTCCGGGCTGTTCCTTGACAGCAGCGTGGTCACAGTGCAGGTGATCTGGTTTTTCCTCTGTCTGTTTCACTTCATCCCGAACGTGGCCAACACCGCCCACACCGTGGGCTTCGCGATGGGCATTGCCTGGGGATACATTTCGGCGCTGCTGGCCACCCGGAGAAGATAAGGCGAAAGCC
>DASPXS010000076.1:0-9663 GCA_035637175.1 Haliangiales bacterium
TCCACTGATAATAAAGGGGGCTTGTGCCCGCAGCGGTCACCGAGAAGGTGACGGTGCTGCGGGAATAAACGTTCGCGCCAACGGGCTGTTGAATAATGGAGGGCGGTGTCGCGGCCACTGGGGCCGGGATGCCCGACGTCAGGATTTGTTGAATTTCAGTTTGTGTCAACGGCCGATTCCATTCTGCGACTTCATCGACTGTGCCCCAAAACCAGTTCGTAGAGGCGGCTCGCAAAATCGCCCCGACCGACGTGGTATCGACCGCGAGACTTCCTCGCGCGTAGGTAAAATCGGTCTCGTCGAGCACGCCATCGATATAAAGTTTGCCTTGTCCGTTTCGATCCACCCAAACGAGGTGGTGCCATTGGTTGTCAAAAACGGGCTGCGTCGAGAGACGATCGAGCGTTACCGCGTTGCCGGTCGTTCGGACAAAAACCCGGGCGGATGGATTGGCACCGTTGACCTCCGTTCCGAGGCTGAAGAGCGAGTTGCCATTCGTGGACGAGCCCTCGGAAAAAAGGCGCCGATCCGTCTGCCCTGAACCGTCGGCGTTCACCCACATCGACACGGAATAGTTGGTGGTGGTGTAGATGGGAAATCCTCCAACCCGATAGGCGTATTGCGTGAAACCATCGAAGCTCAGGGCGCTGTTGAACTGGCTGGAGACCAGATTCCCTTCAGTCAAATCCGCCAATCGCATGTCGTTGCGGCTGTAAAGATCAGGCGTGGCATAATAGTTCGTGGCATCGGTAATGACGTTGGTCACCGTGTCAAATGGCCAGAATGAAATCAGACCACTCGCCACGTCTGCGGGCGGATCGGGCAGCACCGTCAGCGTGGCATTGGCGCTGTTGGTCGAGTCCACAACGTTCATGATGCTCACCGAGTAAAAGTCGCCGGAATTGTTCGTAGTGAGATTGGTGGCGCGATAGGTCTGCGCGGTGGCACCCGGGAGGACTTGGCCGTTCCTGGACCATTGAAAGACGAAAGGCCGGTTTCCGCTGGCGCCGACCGAAAAAATCACCCAGTCGCCGACATTTCTGGTCAGGCTCGCCGGCTGGGTGATGATAACTGGCGCTCGTGGAGGAATGGGAGTAGCGATGCCGTTGGTCATAACCTCTTGAACCTCGTTCTGGCTCAACGCGCGCTCCCAGACCGCCACTTCGTCAATCGACCCGGTGAAATAGCCGGCGATGGCCGCGCGCACCAGGACACCGATGGCCGTCGTATTGAACGACATTGCTCCATCTAGGTAATTGTAGTTGAAATTGGCCGGGTCCAGGTTGCCATCCACGTAAAGTTTGGCCGAACCGCGGTTGTCCACCCAGGCGATGTGATGCCAGGTGTTATCGAAGACCACGGCGCTGGAAACGATGTGGTTGACCAAAGTGGGGCCGCTATCGGGGCGGATCAACACATCCAGCTTGGTATTGTTCCCGGCCACCTGGCCGGTCTGAAGGAGAAACAGCGGGTTGTTGCTCGTGGTGCTGGCTTCAGTAAAGAGATACCTGGCGGTTTGCGCCGCGCCTTTGACCCACATCATCACCGTATAATTTCCCGCCCGGTAAATGGGCAAACCCGTGTCCACATTGCCGGTCGCGTGCTGGATGCTCAAATATTGCGACGTTCCATCAAATGAAAATGCGTTGCCGCGGGTTCCCGTTCCCAGGTCAGTAGAGGAAAGATTGTTCAACTGCAAATGGTTCGCGAAAGAAAGGTCCGGCGTGGTGTTGTCGCCGTTCGCCGTTTCAAATGGCCAGTAAGAAACCAACCCTTCGCGCACGTCTTGCGCGGCGCGCACAATCGGATTCACAGCGACAATTGAAACGATGATTAGCAGGAAGAGACAGTTCTTCATTGGCGGTGTCTTGGTTCCAACGTTCGAGTCTGTCATCCGCGAAGGCGCTTCAGACGGCGGCCGTGCTTCGCTTTCTGTTTTGGAACCAGGAAATTTAAGCCACTCCGTCTGGCTGCGGTCAAACGTTTTTTCACATTTTCAACCCCAACCGCCGTCCAGCGGAAGCGCTGGATCGTCGCTCCGTTGCCCGCGCTGTCGCACTCGTCGGGCATGGTCCGGATCAAGTCTGGACGCGCGAGGCGTCGTGGCGACCGGTTTGGAAAAGAGCCCAAGTGCTGGTCCATAGTTCAGTTACTGCATCCGAGGATTGAAGACCGCTCAACACAGTGTGGCGCTGCAAAGTTTGTCCTTTGAAGTTCCTCCTTCCCTTCCTATGCTCCGCGCGTGGCCGCAGAAGGACCAGCGGAGATCAACGCTTCGACACGCTATTGCGCGGTGCTGGGCCATCCCATCATCCATTCCGCCTCCCCGGCGATGCAGAACGCCGGCATCGCCGCGCTTCGACTCAACTGGCGCTATCTCGCCTTTGACGTGCACCCCGATCACCTGCGCGCGGCCATCAACGGGGCGAAGGCGATGAAATTCATCGGGCTCAACCTCACGGTGCCGCACAAGCTTCTCGCCCTGCGGATGGTGGACGAACTGGACCCATCGGCCAAAACCTGGGGCGCGGTAAATACGATTCGCTTCGAGGCGCCCGATCCCCAAGGCCGCTGGCGGCCACTCGTTGAGTTCGCGGACCTAGTGCCGGACGAGATGCGGGCCGTCGGCTTCAACACCGATGCCGACGCCGTCGCGCGCGCGTTGCGCGAAGACCTCGGAACCGAACTGCGCAATGCCAGCGTGCTGCTGCTGGGCGCCGGTGGCGCCGGTCGCGTCGCGGCGTTGAAACTCGCCTCGGAAGCCGTCGGCCGGCTTTTTCTCGTCAATCGGACAATGAAAAAAGCGGAGCAAATCGCCGACGCGATCCGCCAGCGGTTTCCCCGTCAGGAAGTGGCGGTGGGTTATCCGCAGACCCAAGTGGACCTGGTCATCAACGCGACTTCGCTCGGCTTGAAGCCGGAGGACGCTCTGCCGCTTGACGAAAAGCATTTCTCACTTCGCCGGGCGCGCGCGGTTTACGACCTGATTTATCGTCCGGCGGAAACGTCTCTGATGAAGGCGGCCAAAGCGGCCGGTTGTCGCACCGCCAACGGGGTGGGGATGCTGCTCCATCAGGGCGCGAAAGCGCTGGAGATCTGGTCCGGGAAAAGCCCGCCGATTGAAGTGATGCGCGGCGCGCTGGAGGAAGCAATCAACGACTCGATGACTTCTGACCCCGTCCCCACTCGCTATGACTAATCTCCCGACCTGGCAGCTCATCCCGTACCATTTCTGGTCGGTCGTCCTGTTCGCGTTCGGGAGCATCGTGGGCAGTTTTCTCAACGTCTGCATCCACCGGATGCCGCGGGGAGAAAGCGTCATCACGCCGCCGTCCCATTGTCCGCACTGTCGCTATGCCATTCCCTGGTATCTGAATATTCCGCTGGTGACCTGGCTGATGTTGGGCGGCAAATGCAAAAACTGCGGCGCGCCCATTTCGGTCCGCTATTTTCTGGTCGAACTCCTGACGGCCGTTTTGTTTCTGAATTGCTGGCTGGCGTTCGGGCGCCAATCGCCCGCCCTGGCGCTGGTTTACTGCCTGATGCTGGCCGGGTTCATCGTGGCGACGTTCATTGACTTCGAGCATTTCATCATTCCCGACGAAATCACGCTGGGCGGGATGGTCGCGGGTTTCCTCGGCTCGTTTTTTGTTCCCCTGCTGCACGGAGCATCCACACGGGCGCTTTCCCTGGAACGTTGCTTTGCGGGCATTCTCGTTGGCGCCGGGTTGGTCTATGGCATTTTACGGTTGGGCAAGCTGGTCTGGGGCCGGCAAAAATTCGACCTGCCGCCCGATACGAGAGTCTTTTTCACAGAAACGACCGTGAAATTGCCCGACAAGGAAATCCGTTACGAAGATATCTTCTATCGCAAATCCGACACCATCGTGTTGGAGGCCAAGACGGTCGAGATGGTTGACCGTTGTTACGTCAAGGTCCCGCTGCGGCTGTCGCCCACCCGACTGCGCGTCGGCGACGAGACGTTCAACCCGGAAGAGGTGCAGCACCTCGAAGTGGTGACCGATGAAATCGTCGTGCCGCGCGAAGCCATGGGGCTGGGCGACGTCAAGTTCATGGCGGCCATCGGGGCGTTCCTGGGCTGGCAGGCTGTCATTTTCTCGCTAATGCTCAGCGCCCTCATTGGTGCGACGGTGGGAATGACGTTGATCGCCCTGCGGAAGAGCGAGTGGTCCAGCCGACTCCCTTACGGCCCTTACATTGCGCTGGCGGCGACTCTTTGGATTTTCGGCGGCGATAAAATCGCACAGTGGTGGTTGAGCCGGTGAACGAATTTTTCACGCGCCGCCGATGACCCAAGGCGCAGCGCAGACGCGCGGCGGTCTCAGGAATCCTGACCCCGCGCCTTGGATGGAGCCGCTCACGGAAGCAATGTGACCCGAAGCCCTGCGACATTAAGTTGATCCGACCGGATCATTTAATGTCGCGCAGGCCAAAAGCAGGGTCAGGCGTTTTCCACGGGGTCAGGATTCCTGAGTCTGCCGTATCGCGGATTTGTAATCCGCGCCGCCTTACGACGGACGATAACCGCAATCCTGTTCTTAATAGACCGGCACGGCTGGGGAGAACAGAATTAAGATCAGGATTAAGATTAAGATTAAGAGAGGATACTTAAGCGGGCTTATGAAATGACGTATTAGCCGGCCCTCGTGACTTACCAGAGGCCGCCGCTCATTCGCACTGGGCTTTGTGGCGTAAAGCGTGGTCCACCAACACCAGTGCGGTCATCGCTTCGACCATTGGAACAGCGCGGGGAAGCACACAGGGATCGTGCCGGCCGCGCGCTTTCAGCGTGGTATTCTTGAGATTCACATCCACCGTTTCCTGCTCGACCATCACGGTGGCGACCGGCTTGAACGCCACACGAAAATAGATGATCTGCCCATTGGAGATGCCACCCTGGATGCCGCCGGAACGGTTGGCGGTCGTATAAACCTTGCCGCCCTTCGACCGAAACGGATCATTATGCTGCGTGCCGGTCAGCAAAATGCCGTCGAAACCGGAGCCGATGTCGAAGCCCTTCGACGCGGGCAGACTTAACATCGCTTTGGCCAGCTCGGCTTCCAATCGGTCGAACACCGGTTCGCCCCAGCCCGGGGGCACGCCCCGCGCCACGCCAACGACAACGCCACCGACCGTATCGCCGGCCTTGCGCATCCGTTCGATGAGCCGGATCATTTTCTCGGCCGCGACCGCATCGGGACAGCGGACAAGGTTCGCCTCGATGTCTTTCAGTTTGACCGTTTCCGGATCGACACGGGCCAGGATGCGCTGGACCCGTTGCACGCAGGCCAGGACTTCGACGCCGTGGCGTTCGCGCAGGATTTTTTTTGCGATCGCGCCGGCGGCGACGCGTCCGACGGTTTCCCGCGCGCTGGTCCTTCCCCCGCCTTGCCAATTGCGGATGCCGAATTTCGCCTGGTAGGTGTAGTCGGCGTGGGAAGGTCGAAACTTGGTCGCCATCTCGGAATAGGCTTCGGGGCGCGCGTCCTCGTTCCTGACCAACAGGGAAATCGGGGTGCCCAGCGTCCGGCCTTCAAATGTGCCGGAGAGAATTTGAACCGTGTCGCTCTCTTTGCGCGGTGAAACGATCCGGGACTGGCCAGGCCGGCGGCGATCCAGATCCGGCTGGATATCGGCTTCGGTCAGTTCCAGCCGAGGCGGGCATCCATCAACGACCACGCCCACGGCGCCGCCATGGGACTCGCCCCAGGTGGTGACGCGGAAAAGGTGGCCAAAGCTATTTGCCATACGCACAGAGTGCGGGAAAAGTGAGGCGAGGTCAAATTTTCAACAGCGCGGGCGTGGCCAGCGAACATGACTGGTTTGCGGAAATTCAGCTCGGCTCGGAAACGGGATCGAATTGACGCTGAAAATGACAGGCCCAACCCTGGCGTCAATGGGAAGTTATCAACGCAGGCGGGTGAACAGATTGTGAGTCACTGCGGACGGCTGTCGCGGAGAGAAGCGCCGGCTAGTCCAATAGGACCAGGCAGTTCAGGCAGGCGGCGTCCTCTTTGGCACGAAGTTCCTTCTGGCAGCGTGAGCAAGTCCATCGGGTATCAAAATCCCGGGCGATCAACGCCACCATTGCGCCAAAGAAAAGTGTCGCGGACGCTGTTACCTCCCGGAACAGATTCTCTCTGGCGCCGGAAGTAGCCCGAATGCCGCCATCGAGCGAATATTCCAGGAACACCAATCCCCCAATGGCTATCATCCAACCGATGATTTCCACGGTTCTCCACCATGCGTTTCCCGTTCGCTTTTTGACTCTTTTAGCCATAACTGTCCGATTCAATTGTCAACTTTTAGAACACCGCAGTACAAGCAAAAGGCCTGCCATGACCATCTTAACGATGCGAACATGCCAGGCATTACCAGACTGAACTCATCCACTAAAAAACGTATCTTCGCTGCGACGTTCCTTCATTGCACGGGCCAAGGCTTCGACGCGGTGCGCCGGGAAGCCAGCCGCACCGCGCCTTTACAGCTCCATCTGCACGCCTCGCAGGGACTCGTTTGTCGCAGATGGCGAATTGTTGACGAGCACCAGGGATGCCAATTACAGAAGTAATAATCAATCGGGCCTGCCAGATAACTCGTTTGCCTGGTGAACGATTCGGCAAAGCGCTCGCAGCCCGTTGTCACCCAGAAGAGATGAGGGCCGCACGGTGACCAAGCCGCCCAACCGATCCAACCAAATACAACCAAACCTTCCCTTCTCCCCGTTCCCGTTTTTCAGACCGGGTACATCGCTCGTATTGCAAATTCGATGCCAACGAATTGCACGCCGGGGAGGGAATTGTTTACATCGCGATCGGTTTGTTATCTCCCAGGTGTACCGCAAACTGTGATGAGAGGCGAGTTGACTGCGCTGGTCGATCGGGGTGCAATTGGGGCAAACCGCTTCGCACTAAACGAATGACCACTACGCTTTATTGCGTCGGTGCTACACTGAGCGGACGGCCGAGGACCGAGGGTTAAATCCGCCATGCCGCTGAACGTATTGATTGTCCCCGACAAATTCAAAGGCACGTTGTCCGCCCGGGCCGCCGCCGATTTGATTGCGCGGGGCTGGCGCGAAGCGCGTCCGCAGGACAACCTGGAATTGTTGCCGATGAGCGATGGAGGGGACGGATTCGGCGATGTACTGGGCCGACTATTGGAGGTGGACGAACAAACGCTGGCGACTTTGGACCCCGCTCACCGTCCGCTCCAGGCCAAATGGTGGTGGGATCCGAAAAGCCGGACCGCGCTCGTCGAATCGGCGAAAATCGTCGGCCTTGCCCTTCTGCCTCCCGGGAGGTTTCACCCGTTCGCGCTCGATACCTTTGGCCTGGGAGCGGCGGTGCAGGCCGCGGCGGACATCAGCGCCCGGCATTGCCTGATGGGTATTGGCGGCAGCGCCACCAATGACGGCGGTTTTGGCGTCGCGCGTTCGCTGGGTTGGAAGTTCCTGGACGAACGCGGACAACCGATCGAACGGTGGAATGAATTGATCTCCTTGCAGCGGATCGAGCCGCCCGCGCCGAAAAGGAAGTTGCCCGAACTGCTCGTCGCGGTCGATGTCCAAAACCTGTTGCTGGGCCCGAGAGGTGCCAGCCGTGTTTACGGCCCGCAAAAGGGCCTGTTGCCTGAAGACATCGAACATGCCGAAAAATGCCTCAGCCAACTTGCGGAAATCGTCGAACGGGACCTCCAGGTGGATGCCGCCGCGGAACCGGGCGCCGGCGCCGCCGGCGGACTCGGTTTCGGTTTGCGTTCTTTTTTCAATGCGCGGTTCGAACCGGGTTTCAGCATCTTCGCGCGCTACGCCCGATTGCCGGAACGGATTCGCGCGGCCCAATTGGTCATCACCGGCGAAGGCGCGATCGACGCGTCAACGCTGATGGGCAAAGGCGTCGGCGAAATCGCCGGAATGTGCCACGAAACCCAGGTGCCGTGCATTGGTCTGGCGGGCACGCTCCGCTCCTCCGAACTGAAGCAACCGGCCCGCCCGCATTATTTCACCGGGTTATTCGGGATGTCGCCGCATCTGACCACGGCCGACCTCGCCCTGCGCGATCCCGGGATTTGGTTGCCGCGATTGGCGGCCGAAGTCGCCCGGAATTGGCGCCAGCCATGAACGTCGCCCGCCGCACTGGGGCCGCCTCACTGCATTCCGCGCATTCCCTCGGCAGGAAGGAAAAAACAATTTCCCGTCATTTACGAGCTGCGGTATATTGGCCGCGTGGTGATTGATGAAGAAAAGGACTAAAATCGCGTTGCATATTCTGTTGGTGCTCAGCGCTTCCCTGTTTATCTGGCGTTTCAAGAGCAATTACTCGCGCTTGATGGCGGAGGGCGAGACAAAGGGCGACACCGACCTGATCAATGTCAAGGTGCCGGACTACGAGAAAAACGTCGTGGCCGTCCGAACCGATTATCACCTCGGCGCCTGGGGCGCGGGATTGGTATTATCGCTGGTCGGCCTGGGATTGATATTAGCGCACGACGTCTCGGATTTCTTCGGCAGCCGCGCTTTGAAAGTCCTCTACAATGACGAGGGCGAAGGGATCGCCAATCCCGACTACGAAAAGGCCGAGGAGGAATGGGCCAATGGCAGATTTCTCGAAGCCATTCAGCTCATGCGCGATTACCTGAAACAAAACCCGCGCGAGCAGCACGTCGCCTTGCGCATCGCCGAGATATACGAGAAAGACCTGCAGAATTTCCTCGCCGCCGCGCTGGAATACGAAGAGGTCCTCAAACAAAACCTGCCGCCGGAACGTTGGGGTTGGGCGGCCATTCACCTGTGTAATCTCTACACGAGCAAAATGAATCAATCCGACAAAGCCATCGCTCTGCTCCAGCGGATCGTGGCCGAATACGGTGAGACCGCCGCGGCCGACAAGGCCCGCAAGCGGCTTTCCCAACTCGAGGAGGAAGGCATCGTGTCGCCGGCGATGGAAACGCCGGAGGATTCAGCGCCCGCGCCCTCCCATCTCCCGCCCGGATTCGCCCCGAAGAAACTCTGACGTTTCCCCGCTACCAGCCCAACCCGGGCGGACCCAGTTCCGCTCTAATCCTGTAATAACAGCTTATCGAGCCGGGTTTGAGAATTGTGCACTGGTTGTTTCTCGCAGGCCAAGGCCATCCGGCCACAGGAATCCAGTTCGTGGATGACAGTGAATCTTTGCTTTCCAAGGTATAAACGTAATTTTCACCAAGGTCGGCCCAGCTAAAGTGAAGACTGTTTGGGTCGGGAACCACGATCAGCGGAATGAAATACAAATCAACAAACGCCGGAGGGAGATCCGTCCTGTTCACTGCCACAAAATGAAAGGGAGCAGTCAACGCCAGAGTAACAATTTCGTTTTGAAGAGGAAACCTGTTGACCACGGTAATTCGTAATGCCTCGGGTCCAAGTTCGGCGTTGTTGATTTTAATCTCATACCCCCCGGTAGATCTTGTGCCCATCGTTGTGACCAGGACCATCTCCTTTTCAAAATCCACCTGGGGAGGGTCCAATGGCGGAATAATTCGGCTGACGTGTTCGGCCCAAACCCGCGTCCACGAAGCCAGGTCCTTTATCACTTCGCGTCGGGCTTCGCTAATGCCGCTGTAGGCTCCTTCCGCCAGGTTTCGCAGGGGCAAATTGACCTG
>DASPXS010000077.1:0-3483 GCA_035637175.1 Haliangiales bacterium
GGCGAAGGGCAACGCTTTGTTCAGGTGCATTCCTTCCAGGACTTCCAGTTCGCGGGTGTGCGTCCGGTCATAGACCATTCGCCCGACCACCGCGAACAGCAGCCCCGCAATGACGCCGTGCGAAAACATTTGCAGCACCGCGCCGCTCAAGCCCACGCCGTTCAACGTCATCAAGCCCAGGAGCACGAAACCCATGTGGCTCACGCTCGAATAGCCGATCACGAATTTGAAATCCTTCTGCGTCAGCGCCACCATCGCGCCATAAACAATGCCGATGACGGCCAGCGAGGCGAGGGGCATCTGCCACGCCCTTGCTCCCAAAGGAAACAGCGTCATCGCCACGCGAAACGCGCCATAGGCCCCGAGTTTCATGACGACGCCCGCCAGCAACATCGAAGCGGCCGTCGGCGCGGCGACGTGGCCGGTGGGCGCCCATGTGTGAAACGGCCAGAGACCGGCCAGAATGGCGAAGCCGACAAACACCAGCGGGAACGCCCAGTACTGGAAAGGCTCCGGAAACGGAAAGGCCGCCAGTTCGAGCAGGCTCATCGTCTTTGCGCCGGCGACAACATACGCCGCGATGATTCCGATAAGCACCAGCGCGCTGCCAACGAACGAGTAGAGCGCGAGTTTCATCGCGCCGTATTCCTTGCGCGTCGAACCCCAGATCGCGATCAGGAAGTATTTCGGTATGATGGCCAGTTCGTAGAAAACGAAGAGCAAAAGCACATCGAAGCTCAGGAACACTCCATAAACGCCGCCGATCAGCGCGAGGTAAAACGCGAAAAACTCCTTCGCCCGATGCTCGATGTTCCAGGAAAACAGAATGCCGGCCACGGCGGCAATGCCCGTCAATAAAACCAGCGTCAGACTGATGCCGTCGGCGGCCAGATGATATTGGAGGCCCAGCGTCGGAACCCAGGCCGCCTGGCAGATGGCGCTCAAGCCGGGGCCCGCCTGAAACGTTCCGCCCAACCCGCAAGCGAAACCGAGCAGCGCCGCCAGCAACGCAATCGCTCGCGCCGCCCGCGCATTGTCACGCGGCAACAGCATCAGCACCGCTACGCCGAGGAATGAGATGTAAATGGTCCAGGCGAGCATGGTCAAAACCCTTGCGTCCGCGCAAATCTTTGGACCACAAATGAACACGAATGAACACGAATCAATTGGCTCCGAAAGATCCCAATGCTCCGAACAGAGGGCCGGGCTTTCATGCAGCGCAGCGTACCTCGCCGGCAACGATTCTCCTGCGCCTCATTTTCATTCGTGTTCATTCGTGTCCATTCGTGGCTGACTCTTTTGCTCGCGGCCATCCCGCCCCGCGTCCATTCGTGGTCAGAACTTCAACTGCGCCACCAGTTGCACCACCGTTGCGTTGACCGCCCCGAGGGCGAGTTGCGGAAACAGCCCGAGCACGAACATCAGGGCAATTGCCGGCAGCACGATCCATCGCTCGGGCTGGGTCAGGTCGGTGAACGTCGACCATTTCTCATTCAGCGGTCCGTGGAACACGCGCTGGATGACCGTCAGGATAAACACCGCCGTGACCAGCAATCCCAGCGTGGAAAGTGCCGTCGCCCAGGTCGCCAGCGGGAACACGCCTTTGAGAATCAGGAATTCCCCGACAAACCCGTTGAGACCCGGCAATCCGAGCGACGAAAACAGCGCGATGCCCATCAATCCGCAGAACACCGGCGCGACCCTGCGCAGGCCGCCGAAGTCGTTCAGACCGCGCAAGCCGCCGGCGCGCCGTTCGATGAAACCCAAAAAACAGAACACGGTCGCCGCGGTCAACCCGTGATTGAACATCTGGAGCAGCACGCCGTTGAACAGGGCAGCCTTCTCCAGGGCGAGGCGGGCGTCGTTCCCGGTCAGCTTCGCCAGCGCAAAAATGCCGAGCAGACAGTAGCCGAGGTGATTGATCGAGGAGTAGGCAAATGTGCGTTTCAAATCGCGCTGCGCGAAGGCGGCCGCGGCGCTAAAGACAATCGTGACCACCGCGAGCCAGAGCAGCGGCGTCAATACCAGCCGCATTTGCTCCGGAAAAATCGGCAGCAGGATCCGCAGGAAACCATAGACGCCCATCTTCGACATCAGCCCCGTGAGCAACATCGTCACCGGAGTGGGCGCTTCCGCGTAGGCCAGCGGCAGCCAGGTGTGGAACGGCATCAGCGGCACTTTGACCGCGAATCCGAGGAATGCGCCGGCGAAAATTACGAAGGCCAGTCGTTGCTGAGTCAGGTTATACCAGCCCAAAAGCTTCATCTGCAGCGCCGACTTCAATTCACCCGATCGTCCCAGTTCACCCAACCGAATGAAATCGAAGGTTCCGACCGCCTGATAAATGGCGAGAAACGACAGCAGCAACGCGATGCTTCCGACCATCGTGTAAATAAAAAACTGGGTCGCCGCCTGGTGGCGCTGCGGTCCGCCCCACAGCCGGATGAGAAAAAACGCCGGAATGAGGCTCAGTTCCCAGAAAATGAACCAGTGAAAAAAGTTGAGAGCCGTGAAGGTCCCGAACAACCCCGCCTGGAGAAAAAGGATCAGCGAAAAATAGAGCGGCGCTTTCTCTTCGACCGTCCAGGAAGCCAGCAGGGCCATCGGTACCACAATCGCCGACAGCAGGATCAGCAGCAGACTGATTCCATCAACGGCGACAAAATATTCAATACCGAGCGTGGGAATCCAGGGGCGCCGCTCGACGAACTGTAATTCCGTCGAGGTTGAATCAAAATTCCTCCAGACCAAGACCGCCAATCCGAGCGAGAGGAGGCTCGAAGCCAGCGCCAGTCCGCGGGCCAGGTCTTTTCGCTCCCCGTTCAAGCCGACAACGATCAAACCGCCCAGGAGCGGCGCGAATGTCAGGACGGTTATTGAGGGAAATCCGTTCATTTCCCGCACCCCCAGGTCAGCAACAGCAGCAGGAGGGTCAGCGCCAAGCCGAGAACGCGCAGGTAATTCTGCACCTGGCCGTCCTGCAGCCGGGACAAGGACCCGCCGCTCCGGCGGATGCGTTGACACGCTTCATCAAAACCGAGGTTCACCAGGTATTCGTCGATGAAATTGTTCAACCAGGAAAGCCCCAGGACCAGGTGGGAAATCAGGGCCACGGCCGTGTCCAGCACCACGCTGTCCAGCCAGTGGCCGAAACGCGCAAAACACGCGTTCAGGCGGACCACCGTCGCTTCATACAATTCATCGATGTAGAACTTGTCGCGCAAGACGGCGAACGCACCGGGTAACAACGATTCGAGCGTGTCTTTCTCGCCGCCGGGGTCGGGCGGCAAAAGGCCGTAAATCAATCCGGCAATGCCGATCCCGGCAAAAACCACAGCCGCGGAGATCAGCATCAGAATCAACAGTCCGCCCCAGGCCGCCGGCTCGTGCGCCGCTCCGAGGTAATGTTGAAACCACGGTCCGGCCGGCGTGCCGATGAACCCCGGCAGAATGGAAAACACCGCCAGGATGATCAACGGTACG
>DASPXS010000078.1:0-16457 GCA_035637175.1 Haliangiales bacterium
TGGGGCACGGTGCCTTCGGTCATTGAAATGCAGAGCGAAGGCGGGGCCGCGGGCGCCATCCACGGCGCGCTCCAGACGGGCGCGCTGGCGACCACGTTCACCGCTTCGCAGGGGTTGCTGCTGATGGTTCCGAACCTGTACAAGATCGCGGGCGAACTGACGCCGATGGTCCTGCACGTCGCGGCGCGTTCGCTGGCGGCGCAGGCGCTGTCGATTTTCGGCGATCATAGCGATGTGATGGCCGCCCGGGCGACCGGCTTCGCGATGCTGTGCTCGGCATCGGTACAGGAGGCGCAGGATTTCGCCCTGATGGCCCATTCGGCAACCCTGGAAGCACGCGTCCCCTTCCTCCATTTTTTCGATGGCTTCCGCACCTCGCACGAGATTTCGAAGATCGAGATTTTGCCGGACGCGATATTGCGCCAGATGGTCGATGAAAACCGGGTGCTGGAACATCGCACGCGGGCTCTTTCGCCCGATCACCCGGCCCTGCGCGGCACGGCGCAGAACCCCGATGTTTACTTCCAGGCGCGAGAAACGGTGAATCCTTTCTACGACGCCTGTCCGGACATCGTTCAAAAGACCATGAACCGGTTCGCCGGATTGACCGGCCGGCAATATCATGTCTTCGAATACCACGGCGCGGCGGATGCGGAACGGGTCGTGGTGTTGATGGGTTCCGGCGGCGACGCGGCCCATGAAACGGTCGATTTTCTCAACGCGCAGAATGGAAAAGTGGGCGTGCTCAAAGTGCGCCTCTACCGGCCATTTGACACCCGGCGTTTCGTGGAGGCGCTGCCGGCGACGACCAAAGCCATCGCCGTCCTCGACCGCACAAAAGAGCCCGGCAGCGGCGGCGAACCGCTTTTCCTCGACTGCGTTCATGCGCTCTGCGAGGGGTTGAACATCGGTTGGGGAAGCTTGAAGGCCATGCCGAAAATAGTCGGCGGACGATACGGTCTTTCGTCCAAGGAATTCACGCCGGCGATGGTCAAAGCGGTGTTCGACAATCTCGCGCAGGCATCGCCGAAAAATCACTTCACCGTCGGCATTCGCGACGATGTCACCGGGACGAGCCTCGATTACGATCCGCAGTTCTCGGTCGAGCCCGGGAACGTTTTCCGGGCGTTGTTTTACGGGCTGGGTTCCGACGGCACGGTGGGCGCCAACAAGGATTCGATCAAGATCATCGGCGAAAACACCGACAACTACGCGCAGGGTTACTTCGTTTACGATTCCAAGAAATCCGGCGGCATCACCGTCTCCCATCTCCGGTTCGGGCCGCTGCCGATCCGCTCCAGTTATCTCGTCACGGAAGCCCATTTTGTCGGCTGCCATCAACCGCTCTTTCTGGAGCGTCTGGACGCCGCGGAACACCTCGCTCCGGGCGGGACGCTTCTGCTGAACGCGGCCTGGGGGCCGGAGGAAGCCTGGGACCATCTGCCGGCGTCCACGCAGCGGCAGCTCATCGAGAAGCGCGCCCGGTTGTACGTCATCAATGCTCACAAGGTCGCGCGCGACTGCGGCATGGGCGGCCGCATCAACACCGTGATGCAGGTCTGTTTTTTTTCCGTCTCCGGCGTGTTGCCGCGCGACGAAGCCATCGCCGCGATCAAAGAGTCCATCCGCAAGACCTACGGAAAAAAAGGGGAGGAAATCGTGCAGATGAACCTGAAGGCGGTGGACAACACCCTGGCGCACCTCCACGAAGTCCGGGTTCCCGACCGCGTCACGAGCCGCGCCGATATCCCGGATCCGATTTCGGAACAGGCGCCGGAGTTCGTTCGTCGTGTGCTGGGAAAGATCATCGCCGGCCGCGGCGACGATCTTCCGGTCAGCGCGTTGCCGGTTGACGGGACTTACCCGACATCCACGGCGCGCTGGGAAAAGCGGAACCTGGCAACGGAAATCCCGGTGTGGGACCCGCAGGTTTGCATCCAATGCGGCAAATGCGTCTTCGTCTGTCCGCACGCCGTCATCCGCAGCAAGGTGTACGAGGCGCCCGCGCTGGCGGACGCGCCGGCCGGGTTCAAATCACACGACGCGCGGCTGCCGGAGTGGAAGGGGTCCAAATACACGCTGCAAGTGGCGCCGGAGGACTGCACCGGCTGCGGTATTTGTGTGGATGTCTGCCCCGCGCGCAACAAGTCCGAGGCGCGGCTTAAAGCGATCAACATGCAGCCGCAGCCGCCGCTGCGCGAGACCGAACGCGCGAACTGGGATTTCTTCCTGTCCATTGCCCATGCCGATCGTCGCCGCGTTCACACCGAGAGCGTGCGCGCGATGCAATCCCTGGAACCGTTGTTCGAGTTCTCCGGCGCGTGCGCCGGTTGCGGGGAAACGCCCTACCTCAAGCTGCTGACGCAACTGTTCGGCGATCGTCTGCTGGTGGCCAATGCGACCGGTTGCTCGTCCATTTATGGCGGCAATTTGCCGACCACGCCCTGGGCGCAAAACGCCGACGGACGCGGGCCGGCCTGGTGCAATTCGCTCTTCGAAGACAACGCGGAGTTCGGCCTCGGATTTCGCGTTTCGCTCGACAAACAACGGGAATTCGCGTCCGAACTACTCAAGCAAATGGCCGGCGCCGCCGGCGCGGAACTGGCCCGCCGGATACTCGACGCGGACCAAAAAGACGAAGCCGGCATCTTCGAGCAGCGCGCGGCGGTGGAGGAATTAAAACAAAAGTTGCGAGGGATGGATTCGGACGAAGCGCGTCGATTGCTCGCGGTGGCCGACGCGCTGGTGCGCAAAAGCGTCTGGATCATCGGCGGCGACGGCTGGGCCTACGACATCGGCTTCGGCGGCCTGGACCATGTGCTGGCCAGCGGCCGCAACGTCAAAGTGCTCGTGCTCGACACGGAGGTCTATTCCAACACCGGCGGACAGTGTTCCAAAGCCACACCGCGGGCCGCGGTGGCGAAGTTCGCCGCCGGCGGCAAGGCGGCGTCGAAGAAGGACCTGGGGCTGATCGCGATGACCTACGGCAATGTTTACGTGGCGTCGGTGGCCATGGGCGCGAAAGACGAGCACACGTTGAAGGCGTTTCTGGAGGCGGAGGCCTACGACGGTCCGGCGCTCATCATTGCCTACAGTCATTGCATCGCGCACGGCATCAACATGGCCACGGCGCTGCAAAATCAGAAGGCCGCCGTAAACTCGGGCCAATGGTTGTTGTACCGCTACCATCCGGGTCGCGCGGTGAACGGTGAGAATCCCTTGCAGCTCGATTCGCAGGCGCCGCGCCAGAAGATCGAGCAGTACTTCAACCTGGAAAACCGTTTCAAGATGCTGACCAAAAGCAGGCCGGAGGAAGCCCGACACCTGTTCGCGCAGGCGCAGCGCGACGTGGAAACGCGCTGGAAACTTTACCAGCATCTGGCGACGCGAAATGGCAAGTCCGATCATCCCGAACCGGTCGCGTCTGCGAAAGACGCGGTGGCCGGCCCCGCCTGAGCGCACTCTCCAGAGGAAAGGAAACGTCATGGACCTGAGCACAACCTATATGGGACTGAAGCTGCGCACGCCGCTCGTGCCGGCAGCATCGCCCCTTTCGGAAGACATCGACAACGTCAAACGCATGGAAGACGCCGGCGCGGCCGCGGTGGTTTTTCATTCGTTGTTTGAGGAGCAGATCCGGCGGGAACGTCACGAACTCGCTCACCATCTCACCCACGGAACCGAGAGTTATCCGGAGGCATTGACTTATTTTCCGGAACCGTCCGAGTTTCATGTCGGACCGGAGGTTTACCTGGCGCACATCAGCAAGGCCCGGGAATCCGTGGACATCCCGATTATCGCGAGTCTGAACGGTTCCACACCGGGCAACTGGACGCGTTACGCCAAACTGATGGAACAGGCGGGGGCCAACGCGCTCGAGTTGAATATTTACTGGATTCCCACGGACCTCCGCACGACCGCGGCCGAAGTGGAGGACGTTTATGTCCGGATCGTCCAGGCGGTAAAATCGGAAGTCACCATTCCGGTCGCCGTGAAGTTGAGTCCGTTTTTCAGCAATTTCGCCAACCTGGCCGCGCGCTTGGATTCCGCCGGCGCCGATGCCCTGGTGTTGTTCAATCGTTTCTATCAACCGGACATTGACCTGGAGACGCTGGAAGTGAAACCGAACGTGCTGTTAAGCACGCCGATGGCCATGCGTCTGCCGCTGCGCTGGATCGCGCTGCTCCACGGCCGGATCAAAGCGAGCCTGGCCGCCACGAGCGGAATCCATCGGGCGACGGACGTTTTGAAAATGCTCATGGCCGGCGCGGATGTCACGATGATCTGTTCGGCCCTTTTGCGGCAGGGAATCCCTCACCTGAGCGTGATCGAGTGGGACCTGCGCAACTGGCTGGAGCAGCACGACTATGAATCGGTCTCCCAGCTTAAAGGCAGTTTGAGCCAGAAAAATTGTCCGGACCCGACCGCCTTCGAGCGCGCGCAATACATGCGGGCCATCACAACCGCCCCGGTTTAGCGCCCGGATTTTTCGAGGCTGCCGGACCGACGCGGCCGATCCGGAAAAGCGCGAAGTTCAACGGGGCCGGAGGTGCTGGCCGAACCACGCGGCCCCCAGGCGGGCCACCTCCTGTAAAGCGCCGGCTTCCTCGAACAAATGCGTCGCCCGCGGGATCACCTTGAGTTCTTTCTCACACGACAGCCGCGCGTAAGCGTCACGGTTCAAATCCAGCACCGTTTCGTCCCGTTCGCCCACGATCAAAAGAACGGGCGATTGGACGTGTTCGAGGGCATCGCGCGCGAGGTCCGGCCGGCCGCCGCGCGAAACAACGGCGTCAATTGCCGGACCGATTTCCGCCGCCGCAACCAGAGCGGCCGCGCCGCCCGTGCTCGCCCCGAAGTAACCGATTCCCAGCCGGCGCGTTTCCGGCTGATTGGCCACCCAGCGCGTTGCTTCGACGAGCCGTTGGGCGAGCAGACCGATGTCGAAACGCAAGCGTCCGGTCAGTTCGTCTTCGGCTTCTTCCTCTTTTGTGAGGAGGTCGAACAGCAACGTGGCGGTGCCCGCCTCGCGAATGGCGCGGGCAACGAACTGGTTGCGCGGACTGCGTCGGCTGCTGCCGCTTCCGTGGGCGAACAGCACGACGCCCACCGCCTCCGCCGGCACCGTCAGGTCGCCTTCCAGCGTCACGACCTCGGCGGGAGTGTTTCGATCGTCGGCCGCCAATCCGACTCGAATTTGAACCAGCCGCGTCTGGTACTGCGCGCCCTGTTCTGTCTTTTTCACGCTCCGCCTCCACGTTGTAGTCCGAATTCCGTCGCAGTCAATCGCCTCCTGCCGGTGTCAAAGCGGCTTTCAGCACAACCAGATTTAAGTTCTTTGGCCTCGCCGAAATGTCGGTGCCCGTCGTGCTGCCGAAACAACAAGCCATCCGGCAACCTCTATACGCGCTTGAGAACTCGTCTCTCGCTCGACGCCCTCCGGGCGGCCCGGGCGGTCGATCCGCCTGCCGGAGCGCTTCCCGGTGTCTGGGTTGTTGAGGCGCGACGCTCCTGGTTGGCACGCCAGGAAGCCCTCAACTGCTCGGCCCGGCGAATCACTCGCTCGACCACTTCCGCCCGCGCGGGATCCGGCGCCGGCGTGACCGCGGCGGGTTCCGGCGGAATGTCCAGCTCCTCCAGGCGTCGGAACACGCGCTCCAAAGCCCGTTCTTCGTCGCGGAAGAAAAGACTGCCGCGGATCCGCGCGAAAGTCCACCCGAGCCGTTCCAGGACGGCCTGGCGCTCGATGTCTTCCTGAATTTTCTCCGCACCCTGATACTGTTCGCCGTCACACTTGATGGCCAAGCGGCGCCCGTTTCCGACCACCACGAGGTCGATGTGACAGGCCCCCGCGGGGAATTGAGGGACGACATGGTAGCCGCGCTGCCGCAAGCGCCTGAGAACGCTTCCTTCGAACGATCCGGACCGCGGGTCCATCGGCGGCATCCGCTTTTGCAGTTCGCGTTCCCAGGATTCAGGGTCGAGAGCGTGTTCCACCAGGCGACGGCGATAGTCTCCGGGCTGAAGGTCGATTTCGTGATTCAGGCTGTGCACGACCCACATCTGGTCGCGCGCACGGCTGGCGGCGACGTTGAAGCGTTTTTTGAAAATCTTCTTCGGCCCTTCCTGGCGCATGGGCAGCGGCGGCTTCCCGGGCGGAGAGTCCACCACCGACAGAAACATGACGTCGCGTTCGTCGCCCTGGAACTGGGCGGAGTCACCGCACAGGATTTGTCTGCGGCGATACTCGGCCGGCTCCAGCCGTTGACGCAGGATGCCATCTACTTTCACGGCCTGCCCGTCGCCGACCAGCGAGACCAGGCCAAAGCTGACGGGATCACCCAATGCGTTTCTGGCGTATTCGGGCTGTTCGATGGCGGCGCAAATCAGCGCGGCGATGGTTTCCGCCTCGACTTCGTTGACGTTGTCGCCGCCCTCACGCCCGTTCAGCACCCGGAGATGAACGACGTGCGGATGGAGCGCAATCGAAGCCGCTTCACGCAGGGGCTTGATCTCGCCCTTGTAGGAAAGGTGGTTGCTGAACGCAATGATGCTGGGCGCGCACCGGAAATGTTCGATCAGGCGGATCACGCCGCGGAAAGCAATCTGCGCCAGCTCATAGATCGACGTGGTTCCATCAAAGAATTCTTTGAGGTCGATCCCCTCCAGGTGAACGCGGATAAGCCGGGCGACCTCTTCCATATCCATGCCCACCGCGACCGGTGTGACCTGTTCGTCGTCACCGACGATCACGGCCTGGTTTCCCAGATAAAGCGCGAACAACGAGGTCGGATCACACTGGCTGGCTTCATCGATAATCACCACATCGAACCGGGTCTTCCGGGGATCGAAGGTTTCGGCGACCTCTGCCAACGGCATGATCCAGACTGGCACCGCGTCTTTGGCGGCGGCCATTTCACGGCGGGCAGTCGCGAGGAATTCCGCGTCGCGAACCCCGGTGCGCGACTGGGTGAGACGTTTGCGCGCTTCGGTATAAGCGCCCAGGGCCCGCTTCTGGGGCGGAGTGGTCTGGCGGATGTGGTTCATCCAGGTCTGCTTTTCGACCAGTTGCGCGGTGACGTGAAGAAGCCGTTGACTGAGTTCCTCGATCTGCTGCTGCAACGTGTCGAGCGGGATGCCGGCCCGTCGTTCGAGTTCGTCATAAAGTTGCCGCCATTCCCAGGCGCAGTTCGGGTCGCCCGGTGGCTCCGGCTGGCCGTGCCGGGGAAGCCGGTTCTCGACCGCGGATGCCCAGGCCGGCGCGCAGCGGCTGAGACGCGTCAGCAACTCGCGCCGATGGGTCAGATCCTGTTCCAGATTCTTCAGGCGCGCCAACTCTTCCCAGGCCGCCTGATAGTCCGTGGGCGAAACGTCGCGGATGGCCTGCCGCAACCGTTGCGTCGCTCGCGCCTCGGGCCGGTCTGTCGGCGCGAGCAATTCCAGCCAGGCCGCCAGCATTGCCTTCAGCCGTCGGTGCCGCAGCCAGCCGCTTCTCGATTGCAGGATGGCCCCCAGGTCGCCCAGCACCGCGCGACGAATCCGGCCCAGCTCGGCATTGGCTCCGGTCTCCGGGGGAGTCGATTCCAGAAACGCAGACCAACGAAAGCCCAGGCGTTCAAACTGGCCTTCGAGCGGTTGCCAGATCGAGGCATGCCACCCCAGGCAGGCGCGTATCTGGGTGACGAATGGGCGGCAGACCTCCTCCGGTTTTTCGCCCAGCGCGGAGCACGGCGGGGCGCCCTGACAGGCCATCAGCCGGTCCCAGCGTTCCACCAGTTCCTCCCGCAACAGCCGCATCCGGAGCAGCGCCCGGACCGCGCGAAATTGCGTCGGGGTTTTCAAGTCCGGGGGCCGGTTTCCGACGCGGATTTTTTCAAGGAGATCGAACCAATGCCGTTTGGACAGTTTTGTGAGCAGGCCGAAAGAGTTCCGCGCTTCAATGTGCCGAAGGATTTGCTCCACCAGCGGAAGCAACTCGCGGGGAGATCGGGCGTCGTCAATGGAGGGGCCGTGTTCCACCACCAGGGCGTAGCACTCTTTCACCTCCCGCCAAGTCGTTTCAATCAGCTCGGAAAACGATTCCCACACCTGACGGGCCGGTTCACCGTCGCGCCCGGCCTGCACGGCCTCCAACTGCCAGGGCGCGCACACACGAAGAAACTCGATTGTTTTGCCGGCCAGTTCCAGCAGGCGGTCGAACTCGGACAAGTCATCGGGTTCAAGGGCGTCATCCCACAATTCTCCGCGCAGACAAGGGTCCTGACTGGCCGTGGCGTTCAGTTCCGCAACCGCGCCGCTGAATTCGTTGGGCGCCGGCAGCCGGTCGAGTTCCGGGCGATGGCCGTTCAACTCGCGCTCGTCGTCGAGTGAAACGCGGGCGTTGGTCTGATAGAGCGCCACCACCTCGGCGTGGGAGAGGGGCAGGGATTCGCCGGGGCTCACCGGCTCCGGAATCCAGTCGTCCTTTCCGCAGCCTTCCTTCACCCGTTTCGCGGCGTCAACCGGGCGCGTTGCTTTTCCGCCGGAGACCACGTCGCGCGATTCATCCTCGAGTCCGTTGATCAGCCGCTGGCGCGCCTCGCGCAAGGTGTCGAGTATTCGCTTGCGCTCCTCCCGCAGGCGCTGCGCGTCTCGTTCCAGGAGGCGGTCATCCTCGGCCAGCCGCAGGTGAATCTTTCGCACCGACCCCTGGAGTTCTTCCTGGCTCTGCTTGTCGTTGTGAAGAACGCTCAGGCACAGCGGCTGAAGCGGTTCGACAACTTTTTGCCGAAGCACGCGCAGCGCTTTCGGCGTGTGCGCCGTCACCAGCACGCGCTTGCCCTGGGCCAGCAGGTGCCCGAGCAGATTCGCGATGGTGTGGGTTTTTCCTGTGCCCGGCGGTCCTTGCACCAGCACGCAATCCCTGCCGGCGAGTTGCTTCGCGATTTCGAGCTGCTCGCGGTTGGCCGGCTTGCTCATCAGGACGTCGTCGTCTTCGTTTCCGAAGGCCACTCCGCCGGAACCGGATTCCGATTGAGCAACAGCGCCTTCGGCCAGCCCGAGAATTTGCAGCAGAGAAGGCGGGAAAGCGTCGCGGGCCGCAATGTCTTCCAGCACCCAGTCGAAGACGCTGGCCGGGCCCGTTCGGCGCTGCCGCATAAAGATGACCGGACGGCGTTCGATGGTCGCGCCGCCCTGCCGGGTCGCAGCCTCAAGCGGAGGGCGCTGATGGAACGGTGGACGGACGGACTGCGCGGAAAACTCGGCCTTGTTTCCCTCTTCCCGCGGAGCGTCTTCGAGCAGAGTGCCGCCAATGGGAAAGAGACCCTGAATCAATCGTCGAAGAAATCCGCCGGTGTCCTCGCCGCCGAGCGGGGAGAACTCCGCTTTCGCCAGTTCGTCTTTGCAGTGACGAAGCTGTTCTTCGTTTACCCCGGGCAGCGCCTGAAGAAACTGCAGGTAAAGCTCCGGCGGCTGCTCGCGTTTTCGGAAAACGAACTGCGGTTGCCGCTTCTCAGGGTAAAACTCCAGCGCCAACTTGTGCAGCAGCACCGGGTGACAAAATTCACCGTCGGCATGCGGGCAGCGCAGGAGACCGTCTCCGATCAGCAGTTCAATCTTCTCTCCCTCCCGCTCCTGGGCGCCGTACCATCCGTAAACCGTTTGAAAGAGCTCGAGCGACTGCCGAGCGGGTCGCTCGGTGATGACCCAGTGTTCGCGCTGCTGCTGCCAGGTCCGCAGCAGTGCCGGACGCTGGCGGTCCTCCTCGAAGCGATCGAGGCCCGCCTGGCCTTCCCTGCCCGCCGCCGTGCAATTGGCCTGAACCTCGACCCTGCCGGGACATTCGTGCCAACCCGGTTTGAGCCATTCCGACAAAACCGCCGGAGGCGCCGGACAGGGCGTGATGACGGGGCGTGTCAAGCGCAGCACAACGTCGCTCTCCTCGCTCTCGGCGTCCGCCTGACCTGCCGGGAACAGTTCGATGGAAGGATGCGAAGGCAGGTCCGCCAGCCAGAGCACACCAGGTTGTTTGTTGATGTCACGAACCGGCGGGTAGCGCAGGTCCGTATAAGCCTTGAGAAACTCAAAGAGCTTCACCAAGCGCGCGCGCTGTTCTTGCTTTCCGGGTTGGTCGCCCATGGCGGTAATGTGCCGGGAGGTGACCCGGCTGACAAGTCAGCACAAGCCAAATTTCGCCAATAAAACGTCTCCAGCCGGGGGGAGTGCTGGAAATGCAAAAGTCGTTGCTCTCCAGGCAACTATGCTTTTGCCTGACGGCGAGCGCCCGTTCCTTGAGGTCAGCCCGATTATTCGCCAATCAAATCACAGACGGCCACTGTAGGGCACGGGTTTACAAACCCCAATCCAAGGGCCAGACGCTCAGACAATCGCCGGATCAATTTCTTCCGGCTGCCAGAGCAAGCGGCCTTCCATCCCGCCCGCCACCACCAGCGTTTGCCCGGTGATGTGGCGCGCCAACGCGTCGGAGGAAAGAAACACGACCGCATTGGCGATGTCGTCCGGTCGCGCAATCTGCGGCAACGCCATGGTCGCAGTGACTTTTCGCACCAGGGCCGGGTTCGCGAGTTTGCCGGCGGTGCGCGGAATCAGCGTCCACCCCGGACACACACAGTTGAGGCGTCCGCCACAATATTCGGCCGTGTGCGGCGCCAGGCGGGCAATTTCATTCTTCAACGATCGCGTCAAACCAAACGCCATCGCCGACTTGGCCGAAGAGTAATCCGCGTGGTTGGCTTCGCCGAACCAGCCGGCGGTGGAGGCGATGAGCACCGCGTTGCCGCGCTTCTGTCTCGCCACCAGGCGCAAAAATTCGCGCACACTGAGAAAGGCCGATGTCAAAACGGCGTCGAGGGTCGTGCGCCATTGCTTCAATGACATCCGGTGCAGGGGAACCTCGCCCGATTCCCACGAACCGGCATTGGCCACGAGGGTATCGACGCGACCAAAATGTTTTGCGGCCACGGCAAACAGCCGGCGGACTTCGGATTCTCGCGTTAGATCGGCCTGCACGACCAACGACCCGGCGGCGCCCAACTCGCGGCGCAGGGCTTCCGCCTTTCCGCGGTTTCTCCGGCAGTGCAAAACCAGTTTTGCGCCTTCGGCGGCAAACTTCCGCGCGGTGGCCGAGCCGATCCCGCCCGAGGCGCCGGTGATGACGACCACTTTGCCTGCTAATTCAGCATTCATGATTCACAAATTCGCAGGAAACGGGAGAGGACGACTGCCAGTTCCGAATGACAAATGACCAGTGACAAATGACCAAAGAATTTCAAAACTCCAATGACAAAAAAAACACGCGATCGCGAATCAGATTTCGGGCTTTGTCATGCGGATTTCACTCGGGTTTCGGATTTCGAATTTCCGGATTCAGCCGGCCGGCGGCGGGCCAAAATGCGCCGCGTGAGAGGCGTAAGCCGCCGCGTCGTTCAACATCGCATCCGTCGCCGCAGCCAGTGGCGCCGCGACCACCAGGCCCGAAAACACGGCGCGGTCGCCGATGCCGTTTTCCAACAGGAACGTCGGCCGTTGCGTCACTTGCAGCGCGTGGAACTCCGCCGTCGTCGCCCGCGCGCGGGCTTCGACCTCGGGCGACTTTGCCTTCTTCAACAGCGCGGCCGCATCCAACCCGGCCGCAGTGGCCGCCACCGCCGCCGCTTCCTCCCACCGTCCGACCTTTCGTCCGGCCCGCAATGCGGCCTGCGCAATCGCCAACCGCACACGATCGTCGGTGACACCAAAATCCTTTGCCGCCTCGGCCACCAGATTCGGCGCCAGATATTCCTTCAATTCCGGCTCGAACCAGCCGGAGTTGAGCATGAAGGGCGACCGCACGATCGTGCCGCTGCGGCGATAAAACCATTCGCATTGGTTGCGCGACGCGGGCAGAGCGGAAGCGTCCATGAGCGCGAGCTTCCAGCCAAACTCGACTCTGCCGCCGTAACGCTGCTTCAGTTCAGCCCAGGCCGGTTCTGCCCAAAAACACCAGGAGGAGATCACTTCGAGGTAGTAGGTGATTTTCATCGCGCGAGGGAGCTTCGACAAATCCCGCGGAAATGTCCAACACGCGTTCGATCTGTCGATCTGCTTGCGTTGCGCCGCGATCTTTGTCCGTATTCCGAAGATGCGGCGCGGTAGCAGGACAGAGAATTCTAACCTGCGAATTCTTCGAGCGATAAACTCCGGGATGAAGTAATGGGAATGCTCTACAGTCGGAAGCGGTAGAACTTTGTCCCGCCGGCCGTTATGGTGAGGGGCGACACAGGCGAGCCAGGTACATCGGTGAATGTGGCACTCAAGCTGGCGGCTTCCTGCAGCGTCGTGCCGAGGGGCCACGCAACGGCCACGTTGTTGCCAGAGTTCGTGATCGTGAGGACTGCCGTCCCGGTTTTGCCGATCAAATAATGGGTCGCAACTTGCGTTGGAGTCAACGCAGTGTTGTAAATGGCAACTTCATCAATCCCCCCTGCGTAAAAGTTCGTCCAGCCATTGCCGGTCGAACCAATCGCCCAATCACCTTCGTTCACCAGTAGGGCGCCAACAGGCGCGGCATTGGTGGCGACCGGTGCGCCATTGCGGAAGAGCTTCCAGTTGGCGCCGTCGTAAGTTCCAACCAGGTGAACCCAGTTGGCGCCTCCCAGATCGCCCGCGGGAACGGCGAAGCTCGCGCTGTGGGTATTGGTGCCAATCCCATTAGTAAAGACGGACGAACCCACCACGTAGTTCGCTCCGGCGCCATCGATCCGGAGGAAGACTTCTGAACCATTGGTCACCGCGTTATCCGGCACGGGTGACGCGTCGAGGAAATCGCTGAGCGTGGGCGGTCCGTGTGAAATGATCCGTGCGAGGTCGCCTTGGACTGCGTCGGGTTTGACCCAAGCCTCCAAAGTTAACTGGCCGGAGATATTCAGGCCCGGTGGATTGTTCAAACTGGCCCAGCTCTTTGAGCCATCAAGCGGCAAAGCCGCGTTTGATGATTCGAATCCGGCATACGCCGGGGATTGTGGTCCGGCTGCGCTATTCGTGGTCAGGATCAGGTTTCCATCGGCCAGATAGCTGGCTGAGCCACCATTGGCCACCGGGTAGTGTGCCGGATCGTTGAAGCGGAGGTACGTTTTCGGAAGCCCGGTTCTTTCACTCCCAGGAGTCAACTGAGAATTTAGACCGGCTGTGAGGACCAGCGTCTCGTAATTCGTGCCGTAGTTGGCGTTCGTACCAGCTTGATAGTGCGCCAGGATCTGATCGGGCGTCAGGACAAAGCCGTTGTAAATAGCCACATCGTCAACGTCTCCTTCAAACGCGTTATTGCCCAGTCCCGACTTGGCGTTATAAGAGCCGACCGCAAAATCCGCCGGAGTACCGGCGTCCTCGGGCGGGTTTACATTTGCTGCGTAGAGGGCGGCTGTGTTCGAGGCGACTGCCACACCATTAAAATAAGCGGTTAATATGCCCTCAAACTGATGGTTCCCGTTGCTGGCTGGATCGCCATTATCGGTTTGAGGTTCCCAAGTAACGACCAAATGACTCCACTCGCCGATCTGATAGTCGGTGTCAGTGAGGACATCCTGGCCGCTCGTCCCTACGCCACTATACATACGGAAATTCCATCCATGACCTTCACTCACAGCATAAGTAAGGTTCGGATTGCGTTGGAAAATAACCCAGCCGGTCCGACCCGTGCCGACCCAGCGGTTGTTCACGGGACACTGGCCGCCTTGTCGGTCCCTCATCGGCCTGAGCCAGGTTTCAAACGTGAAAGGAGTGCCTGCGTCTGGGTTGTTCTCCGCCGTCCACGGCATAGTCGTGGTCGAGTTTCCGTTTCGATTGTGATAAGCGGCAGCGCCGTCGTCCGTTCTCCCGGCCAGCGCGCTGGGAGCAGGATGCCTGGCCTCAGCGGTGTGGGTCGCAAGGCCGCCGGACCGCAAATCGCCCAGGTTGATTGCACTATCGGGACCAGGGGCGATTTCATCGAGCCGCAAGTAAACAACTGGATTGTGAGATTTGATGAGCGCCTCATAAGGCTGACCCCGATTTGCGTTTGTTCCGTTCTGGTAGTGGGCAAGGATCTGCGCGCCCGTCAGCTTATTGGTGTACAATGCGAACTCATCGACCGCCCCAAAATACGGGTTCAAACTCGTCCCCGCCGTGTTGTTGTAATTTCCAATCGAGAGTGCTGCCGCAGTGTCTGCATGGTCATTGGTGTTGGCTGCGTAGCCCGGATCCGTTCCGCTTGCTCCGCCGGTCCAGATGTTCGTGTTCGCAGCTACGCCGTCGATGTAGATCGTCAAAGTCGCATTCGTGACCTCCACCGGATCATAAACGACGACCACATGCTGCCACTTGCCAACCTGGTACGGAACCAAACTCGTGACATCAAGCCGCCCGCTGCTCCCGATTCCATTATACATTCTACAGTTCCATCCGACCTGTTCGCCGCCCGTATAGCTGGCATCCGGCTTGCGTTGAAAGAATACCCATCCCTGCCGGTCAGCGCCGGAAGGGGCATAACGGTTATTGATCGGACACTGCCCGTTGGCGGTCTGGTCACTCGCCGGATAGAACCACGCTTCGACGGTGAAGGGCTGGTTGTTCGGCGGATTCAGCGCCGCATTCCAAGGAATCTCGGTTCGGGTGGAGAAATCGAAGAATTCAGAACGATTCCCGTCGCCGGCAATCGCGCCGGGAAACGGATGCACCACACCGGCAGGCAAATCGTTTGTGGCATTTCCGGCTGCTCCCAAGCTGCCACTGTTTTTGTTGATGGGTGACCTGCTGGTGTCTTCGTTGAAACGATAATACGCCTGCGGTCCGTCGCTGAGGACTGCGGATTGATAATCGGCCGCTCGCGCCAGGGAGACCGCCAGCAGTGTGACCACTGCCGTGATAAGCGGACTGGCGAAGAGGCTGCGAAGGGGACGGTTAGCTTGCATGCTTTTTGGCTTGTGGAAGTGGATTCGAGTTCGGGTTGAACAGGGTAAGACTGCCCGACTGGTTGGGAGGAGGAGGTTTTCGCGGCTTTTCTTGTTAACACTCGGATTTGCCGCCAAAGGCCGTCGGCTCCTTCCATTCAGGAGGGAATTGATGCGCCGATGCGCGATTGGGGTCATGCGGTTGTGGTGCAATTCGTTTTGGCCAGATTCGGGAGCATCCGTGCATAGGCACCTTGCCAACCTGAAAGTCACCGGTCAAGCGCGCAGACGCAATTTTCTATCCGGATTCAACGCGGTTCGACTTCCACCAGTGGAACGCAGCGCGCAACCGCAAACCGGATGGCCGCGTCGGACCTTGCCTGTCTTCCGGCAAAGAATTTCAGGCAATTTACTCCCTTACCACCGAACGCAGCCGGCTTCGTCACCAAGGCCGCGGCGCGATGGCCCTTGTGAAGCCTCGCCAGGTCTGGCACTTTGCGGCGAGCCACGAAGGCAAACCCGTTGGCGAGACGACGCTTTGCTGCGGCGCAGGTGAATTTGTTATGCACGATTCGCTGCATCTCCGTTCCTTCGTCACCGTGCGGGGAATCAAAGGCAAGACCATTCTCCGCAACGCCAAAGCGGCCTCGTCGCCGCTGGCGCTTGATGGCGATTACGGCGAAGAGCAGATTACCGTGATCAATCCCGACGGATTCAAGGTCGGTTTCGGCGTGGCCATCTGGGACAGCCAATCCGGCGGGTTCCACACCACGGTCGCCCGCATAACCGGACGGATTGGCAACACGGTCTCTCTCGACACCCCGCTGAACGCCGATTGCATGGTGGCGAACAAGGCCCAGGCCGCGACGGTCTTTCCCATCGTCAGCGGCTGCGGCATCGAAGGCGCGCGCGTGGAAAACCTCACCCTCGACGGGAACAAGGAGGAGAATGTCTATCTCAATGGCTGTCGTGGCGGCGGCATTTTTCTCTATCGCGGCTTCGGCACCGTCATTGAGAATTGCGTCGTGCGGAACTACCACGGCGACGGCATCAGCTTCCAGCAATCCAACGATGTCCTGGTTCAGGGCTGCGTGAGCGAAGACAACGCCGGTTTGGGTCTCCATCCGGGCAGCGGTTCGCAGCGGCCTGTGGTCCGCGAATGTATCGCCCGGCGCAATGGGGAGGATGGACTGTATCTGTGTTGGCGGGTCCGGCACGGGTTGTTTGAGAAAAACATTTTGGAGAACAACGGGCGGTTCGGCATCTCCATCGGCCACAAAGACACCGACAACCTGCTGCAGGAAAACCAGGTTCGCGCCAACGATCAGGACGGGGTTTTCTTCCGCAACGAAAGCGAGGGCATGGCCGGCCACCGCAATCGCCTGGAAAATAACCTGATTGAAAACAACGGGGTCAAAGCCGAAGCCGCCGGCATCCGCGTGCGCGGTGAAACAAGAGATCTGGTTTTCCGAAACAACATTATCCGCGACACTCGCCCGCCCGAAACGCGCAAACAATCCGTCGGCATCAGGATCGAAGAGCCCGCCGGCA
>DASPXS010000079.1:0-4842 GCA_035637175.1 Haliangiales bacterium
CAAAATCGGTGATCTTCCAGCCTCTGAGCGTTTTGCCGTCGAAGAGCGTTTGCCAGTCGGCGCCTTGGCTCGACAGGGGATTGGTAACGGACGCGATCGCGACGGTCAGCAGAATCAGGCAAGACCGCGTTCGAGATCGGCAAACCGGGCGGATCGCTTCCCGAGCGGTCGCGAGAAGGTGCCGGGCCCGGTTCAATGGCCGTTGCAGGGTCATCTGCATTTTTGCAAAGGTTAGAATACGGTTTCTTTTGTGGCTGAAATAAGCAAAAGAGTCTAGCAGAAGAAAACCTGACAAAGGGGTCGGTTCTTGGAACCTGACAAAGGGGTCGGTTCTTGGTATTGACAACTCGCGGCGGCAACATCACGCTTTTCGGCATGGCGCGTAAGCTTCGGGTCGAATATCCCGGCGCGATCTATCACGTGATGAATCGCGGCGATCGCCGGGAACCGATTTTCCGTGACGACAAGGATCGGGAGCGGTTCATTTCCACCTTGGGTGAAACGTGCGCCAAGACGGGCTGGCAGGTGCATGCCCTGTGTTTGATGGGCAATCATTTCCATCTGGTCGTGGAGACGCCGCAGGCGAATCTGGTGGGGGGCATGAAATGGTTTCTAGGCACCTACACCAACCGGTTCAATCGCCGTCACCAATTCGTGGGGCATCTTTTCAGCGGGCGTTACAAGGCGTTGGTGGTGGACGGCAGCGGCAACGGGTATCTGAAGAGGGTCTGTGATTACGTTCATCTCAATCCCGTGCGTTCGAAATTGTTGCAGTCACTGGAGCCGCTCCGCACCTATCGGTGGAGCAGTTGGCCCGAATACTTGAAGCAACCCGGCAGGCGTTGGCCGTGGCTGCGAGTGGATCGTTTGTTGGGCGAGTATCGCATTCGGCAGGACAGCGCCGCGGGGCGGCGACACTTGGAAGAGGAACTGGAGGCCCGGCGGCAATCGGAATTGCGAGCCGATTACAAAGCCATTCGGCGGGGCTGGTATTTTGGTGATGAATTATTCCGCAAGGAATTGCTGGAAGAGATGGCGGGACGGTTGGGCGCGGAGCATTACGGGGAGGAGCGGTTGGAAACGGAACTGGAAAAGGCGGAACGGATCATCGGCCAGGAGCTGAAGCGGCGCAAGTGGAAGGAGGCCGATTTGGCGAAGCGCGCCAAGGGCGATCTGGTCAAGGTGCGCGTGGCGGTACGGTTGCGGGAGGAGACGCTGGTGACGGTCAAGTGGATTGCGCAACGGTTGCGGATGGGGACGGCGGGATATGTAAACAACCGGCTGTATCGGTGGCGAAAGGGGATTCTTGGAGAGTAGCTAATACCAAGAACCGACCCTTTAGTGGTGTAGAGGCCGCTTCGCCGTGGCAGCGTCGGTAATGATCTGGATGACGTTTTGCGCGTCGGCAATGAGGTCGTTGGCGGTGGCATCATCGATTTTCTTGCCGGCCTGGGCACTGACCTTGTTTTCGAACGCCTGCAACTGGTTCACACCCGAGATCAGATTGCCGCGCGCGCACGAGTTGGCCGCCGCCTGCAGGCTGGCGAGCAACCCCGTTTTTTGGGTTGAGGGGATGTCGGTGGCTTCAACGGCGGCGAGGATTTCGAAAATTGACTCAGCCAGGGTAATGACCCGCACGGTGACGGTGGCGCTGTCGCTAGCTTTGCCATCGCTGACCGCCAGAGTGAGGGTGTGCGTGCCGACGGCCAGCGTCACCTGCACGACTGCGCCGGTGCCGACTGTGTTGCCACCTTCAAGCCAGGTGTAGGTCAGCGGATCATTGTCCGGATCATACGAGCGCGAGCCATCCAGGGTCACCAATGCGTCGGTGAGGTTTGGCGAGATGACCTCAGGCAGTGTGGCGCTGGCATCGGCCACCGGACTGTGGTTTACCGGCGTGACAGTGATCGAGACCGTCGCCGGAGCCGAGTCTAATTGGCCGTCGTTGACCTTGAAAGTGAAGCTGTCCGGGCCGTTCGCGTTGGCGTTTGGCGTGTAAATCAGGTCCGGCGGTGTGCCGCTCAGAGTTCCATTGGCGGGACTGTTGACGATGGTGAAAGTCAGCGGACTGCTTTCGATGTCGCTGCCGGTCAGGGTGAAGGTCACGGCCGTGTCTTCAGGCGTGGTGACGGATTGACTATCAGCCACTGGCGCGTCGTTGACCGGCGTGACGGTAATGGAAACCGTTGCCGGCAGTGAGTCCAGCGAACCGTCATTCACCTTGAAAGTGAAGCTGTCGGAACCATTCACGTTTGCGTCGGGAGTGTAGGTGAGGTTTGGCGGAGCGCCGGTCAAAGTCCCGTTGGTCGGACCGGACAGCACCGTGAACTGCAGGGGATCACTTTCGGCATCGCTACCGGCCAGGGTGAGGGAAACCGGGGTGTCTTCCGCAGTGGTGAGCGATTGCGCGTTGGCCGCAGGCGCCGTGTTGGATAATGAGATTTCGAAGACATAGGCGGCGCCATCCTCAAGAGAGCCTCCCCCGGGCGCACCGACCACTACATTGGTGCCGCTGGCGGCGATCGCATAACCGAATTGGAAAAACGACTCGATGTCGCCCGCGCTGAATTCGGAATCCTGGCTCCACGCGCTTCCATTTCGTGTGAACAGATAAGCCGAACCACCCTGCTGAGCGAAAGAACTGTCATACGCCGATCCAATGACGGCCAGGTTGTTGATGACGGCGACAGAGGTCCCGAAATTATCGAATGCGCCCGGGTCGTCGGCGAGCAGCTTGGCCTGGGGGCTCCAGGTTGCGCCATTGCGCACGAAGACGTAGGCTGCGCCGGCGGATTTCGGCGCGCCGGCCACGAGTGTATCGCCGTTCAAAGCCACGGACCAGCCGAGGTGATCACCGAGAGCGGCGTCGCTTGCGGTCAACTCGGTTTGCAGATTCCAGGCCGATCCGCTGCGGACAAACACATAAACGGCGCCGGCATCCCCGATCGACAAGTCGTCGTCGTAGGGCGAGCCGACTGCCAAAGTGCCGTTGTTGAGGGCGACCGAGAGGCCCAACTCATTGCCTGGGCCGGGGTGATCGGATCGCAGCCGGGCTTGCTGGGTCCAGGTTCCACTGCTGCGCGTAAAGACATAGACGGCCCCTTCGTCCAGAAAATCCAGCCCGGCGCCGACCGCGCCCACGGCAAGCGTGTCGCCTTCGACGGCGAGCGACGTGCCGAACTGGTCGCCGCCAATGGCGTCGGTGGAGGCCAGTTTTGCTTGTTGCGTCCAACTCGAGCCGTTGCGAACGAACACATAAGCGGCGCCGGTGTCCGTGGTTCCGGCGAACGGCGCGCCCACGACAAGGGTATCGCCACTGAGGGCAACCGAAGATCCAAACCGGGTTGAACTGGCGGCGTCGGCGGCCAGCAATCGTGCCTGCTGACTCCAGGAGGAACCGGCGCGGACGAAAACATAAGCCGCGCCGGCATCGAAACCGGCTTCGGAGTCCAGAGGAGCGCCAACCACGATAGTATCGCCGTCCATTGCGACGGCCGATCCGAAATGACGAAAGGAGGAGAGATCGCCCGGTGTCAGCTCGGTTTCCGAGGCGGGTGTGCCGGCGTTGGAACCGAGAAGGGCGCCCAACGCCAAGACAAGTCCCAGGCATTTCACTGTGGATATCAATCTCCTGTTCATAGAATTCCTTCTGATACAAATCCCGAATACGCATGCCTGATTCGACAGGCGTAATCCTGAATTTAGCAACCGTGATGCCACGGCGACCAGACATACTCGAGGGCGGCATCGTGTCTTGGTCTGTGGCGATGTCCTGAATTGCGTCACGGGAACCGGCAGTCATATTAAGCAGGTCGGCCGGCGTTTGTCGCGCTAATATTTTCGGGCCTTTCACTGCTTCTATATTTCCAACACAGTCATTCCGGGTTTGGCGCGAGCGAAAAAAAGTCCATCGGTTGTCCCATTCTGTTGCAGGATCGGGGCGGAAAATTTCTCAAAACTGTTCCGGCTGCCGCCGCAAAACTGCGAATCAACTGCTGAGTCGTAGCGGAAGGGCAGGCGGCGAAGGAGCGAAACGTTACCAGGACGCGATGCCAACCGGAATGACTCCGTCCCTCACCGGGTCGGGGCGGCAAAAATCTTTTTGTTCGCCGGGAAGATTTTTGTCTGAGCGAGGACAGGTCATGTTTGTTTTAAGACAGTCTCCCAATTCTCAATAACGAAAACGCTGAGAAAATGCGATGGAACCGTGGGGAAACCCGCTTGGCATCGTTGCTGCTCAGCGTTACTCCGAGGCCGGAGCACGAAGCTTCGGCCCGTGTAACAAAGTTTGATGTGATGAAATTAAAGACGTGTTTATTCTGGTCGGCCTGGACGTTTATTTCCGCAACGGCAATCAACGTTTCGGGAGAAGAAGAAGTCCAACCGTACGCCATTCCCGGGAGGTACATCGTTGTGCTCAAGCATGGTCACGGGCCCGCGGACGTCGCGAACACACACAGCCTCAAACCGCACCACGTTTATTCTCATGCGCTCAACGGATTCGCCGGCGAGATTTCCGCGGAACGACTCGACGCGCTCCGCAAGGATCCGCGCGTCGATTTGATCGAGCCCGAATTGCAATTGTTTGCGTCCGCGCAGACGATCCCCAATGGCGTTAAACGAATCGGCGCCAATCTGTCGCCGATGGCGAAGATCGACGGCTTCGACGAACGGGTGAACGCGGACATCGCGATCCTGGACACGGGCATCGCGCCGCACTCCGATCTGAATATTTACGCCAATGTCAGCTTCATTTACGGCCAGACCACCGATGGAAACGGGCACGGCACACACGTCGCCGGCATTGCGGCGGCGCTGGACAACGGTCTGGGGGTCGTGGGC
>DASPXS010000080.1:0-11948 GCA_035637175.1 Haliangiales bacterium
ACTGCTGAAGCCGCCAGGGTTCATTGGCCAGGAGCCTTGGTGGGGCGGCCGGCAGGTTCCGCACGAGCACGTCTGGCGTGCTGCCGGGCACCTTGCGCAGGCTGTAAGCGAAGTCAAGGGCCTTCGGCGAACCGGCTTTGACGGAGCGGTCCAATATGTCGGGCGTTGTCCCCGGGACCTTGCGCAAATCGTATTGGAGTTGGGCGCCTTTGGACGAGGTAAACAAGTCACCCGCATTAACACCGGTGACAAAGCTCAACCCGGCCGCGGCTGCGATTGCCAGTAAGAGTGTGGTTTTCATGATCTTTCTTTCTTTCTTGGTTGCCGGCGACTTGGTGCCGCCGTTTGTTCCATCCTTGGTTACGCCGTGGTGTCCGCAATCCCTCGAAGGAAGCGCATTTCTCGAAAGCTACAAGGGTGAGCGATGAAGAAAAAAAGCCTGGCTAATGGGTGGCAACCGGGAGAAGTCGTCCCCCGAGTGAATGGAATTCCGCTTTCCGACGGCGCGCAAGCTGTCGCTCGGCAGTTCGTACAGCAGGTTGAGACGAAAGCAAGGGCGCGTTCAAGGTCCCCGGCCTTCGGTCAAACGGAACAAGAGCAGGATGAGAAAGCCAACGGTGCAAATCGAATAAAACACGGGAAAGAGCCAGCGGAACTTTGGATACCGGGTCAAAGAACCGCGTGAGTCAACGACGGGCATGAATTCCTCCAGGCCCGTTTGAGCGACGATTCGCTCGATGCTGTGCAGGCACTCTTCGAGCTCGACCTTCAAGCGCAGACTGGTCAAGAGGCCGATGAGCGAGAAGGCCAGGAGAAAGACCAACAACGAGGTTTCGAGGGTGACTTCGCCGCGGACGGCATGAAGCAAGGAGAGAATGCCGGCGGAGACGATGGCGTAGATGTTGGTGAACGAAAGCCGCTCGTTCTTGATGTGGCGCGCGTTTTCCCAGTGTTGGGCAAAGAGGGCAAGCAATGTTCGCTTCTCCGAAGGCGTCAATTGACGGGGTGTCATCTTAACGTTCCAGACGGCGAAGCTTAAGATAGAGAGCCAGCATCACCAATCCAATAAGCGCGATGCTCGCGACCAAACCGAGTTGGCGGAGCCGATACTCCGACTTCGCTTCGTCAACCAACAGGGAAATGCTCTGAACCGCTTTCTCTCCCGGAGCGGCGACTCGCTGGAAGCCGTTTTTGCTGAATGAATGAATGTGAGAACGAGCCTGTTTCAAGCTGTCGGCCAACTCGTTCAGCTTGTCGTGGATCGGGTCCACGTCCAGGCCTCGGGCGGCCAATTGCTCGGCGGTGACGCCAAAGACATTCCAGGCCTGCTCCATCTGCGTTATCGAGGCGTAAAAGTAAGCGGCGGTTGCGCTGCACTCGGGATGGTCCTTTGCGTATTGCTGATGACACTGGGTGCACAACGCTTCCGGGCCGGCGCCCAACATCGAATCCCGCGTTTTGACGATGCCATGGTTTCCGTGGCACTGCCCGCACTGGGGCCATTGGTGCTCCTCGAAAGCCTGCTTGTGTTTGCTGCCGTCAAACAGGCTGGCATTGCCCGCGTGACAAAGACCGCAGCTCTGGCTCACGCTCGACAGGCCGATCGGCATGGCGGCGTGATTGCCGTGACAGTTGTTGCACGCCGGCGCGCCCAAATCGCCACGCTCCAGCAGCGCGCGGCCATGAACGCTGGTGCGATATTCCGCCAGTTGATTGGTGGGCATGCGCGAACCGTCGGGGAGGGTCAGGCCGGCCATCCTTGTGGGGTCGGCGTGGCAGGCGCCGCAGGTTTCGGGGACACGCTTGCGGTAAACCTTCGAGAGCGGGTTTTTGGCGCCACGAATGCCGTGGAGGCCATGACAACTCACGCAATCAGGGGCACGCGCGTCTTTGGTCACAAGCAGCAGCTTGCCGTGCGGGCTGTCCTTGTACTTGGCCAATTGATCGGTCGGCAAAGAGGGATTGAACCGGTTCATGAACGTCGGGTCGGAATGGCAGCGCGCGCAGAAAGAGAGAATCCAACTGCGATCCTTGCTGCGGCCGGTGCCGGGCCATTCCTTGACAAAGATATGGTCAGGCTGGTCGTTGGTGGGATCGCCACCGTGGCAGCCGGCGCATGACAGCCCGCGACGAAAATGAACGTCCTCAACCAAATCGCGCAGGTTCCTGTGAACGGGAGATTTGTCTGATCCCGGAGAAAGGGAAAACAGCATCTCGGGCTTCTGGACTTCGGAGTCGGTGTGGCAGAGGACGCAATTGTCTTGCAAGAGAATCTCCATCTTTTGCGGACGCAATCCCAGCGCCAGGATAACCCCCAGGTGCTCGGCCCGCGTGATGATCTCCGCCTCGACCGCCTTGATGAGGAGTGCTTTGATGTGGTCGTTCAGGCTGTCAAAGTAGGCTCGTTGTTCCGCAGTGATGACAGGTTTGCCATCCTTGCCCTGCTCGGCGAGCAAGCCCGCCAGTTTGGGGGGATTGACAGCGGGCTTTTCGTCCGCCGCGAGGACCGCCGCGACGACCCACACGAGCGAGCACACTATTGGTAAAAAGGTTCTCACTGTGAACCTCCCGGAGCGACTCCGGCTCCGCCGCTCCGGAAAACGATCGTCGTGACACTGACTGCCGCGAGGACCGCCGCGAGGACGCCTGCGGCGAGGTAAGAGAGGCCCAGCAAGCCATGCAAGACGACGTGGAGCAACGCTGCGCCCGTGAAGAAGAACCAACGATGGCGATGAACCAGGAAACGGACGCCAACGATGGCAGCGCCCGCCCCCACGGTCCACCAGGCGCAGGTCCAGGAAATGGCTTTCAACGAAGCCGGGGAAGCGGCGCGCTCGGTGGAGCCAATGTCCCAGGCCTTTAGCGTCAGGAACGTCAAAAACAGAATTGCGCCCCAACCGAAGTCACTGAAGCCGGGCGATGGCTGCTCGCGTTGCGCCCGGCGATCCAGCCACGGGATGAGGGCCCAGACGCCCAACAGAAAACTGACGATCAGCAAACACAACTGCGGCCCTTCCATGCCAAAGAGGTGCGGGGGAAATTCCTTCAGCAATTGGTACTCCCACAAGAAATACCACTCCGGTTTGATGCCGGGATAGGCCGGCGCCAGCGGATCCGCTTTTTCGCCCAATTCCCAGTCCATGCCTGGAATTCCCGGACCGTAAGGGACGAACACCGCCAGGACCAGCAAAACCATGAAACAGACCAGCCACAACAGCAGGTCACGCAGGGCGAAGCTGGGGAAGAATTTCATTCCCCGAGGCGCGACCTTGGCGCCCAGTGGCGGGGCCATCCCCTGGCGTTGAACAAACAGGAGGTGAACGCCAATGAGCGCCACGAACGCCAGCGGGAGGATCACAACGTGCAAAGCGAAGAAGCGATACAACGTGTTGATGGTTACATCCGGGCCACCCCGCAACACCTGCAGCATCCAGTTCCCGATCAGCGGCACCGATTTCACCAGGTCAGTCCCGACCGACGTGGCGAAGAAAGCCAGTTTGTTCCAGGGCAGCAAATAGCCGGAAAAACCGAAGCCCAGAGTGAGCGCAAAAAGGATGTAGCCGGTAACCCAAGTCAATTCCCGGGGCGGTCGGTAAGCTTTCAGCATCATCGTGCTGAACATGTGCGTCACCAGTGAGATGATCATGAGATGCGCGCTCCAGCAGTGGACGGAACGCATCAACCAACCAAAAGGCACCTTGGTCGTGAGGTAACGAATGCTTTCATAGGCCGTGGCCTCGCCCGGTTGGTAGTACATCAAGAGGAGCGCCCCGGTGACAACCTGGACCACGAAAAAGAACATGCTCGTCCCGCCAAGGTAATACCAAACCATCGAGTGCGGCCCCCCGGGCACTTCCTTGTGACGCAGGAATTCGATGAGAGACGCAATCTGGTAGCGGCTATCAAGCCAGCCACGCCATCCGCGCCCGTGGGCGGGTTCACTCACTCGGCCTCCTCTCCGCGACAATCAAAATCCCCCCGTCTTCCTGGCGCTCCGCGACGTACTTCGGGAGGGGTCGTGGCGGTGGTCCGGACACCACCCGGCCGTCGAGGTCAAAGCGGGCATTGTGACAGGCGCACCAGATCGCGGATTCACCGGGCAAATACTGAACCGTGCAACCTTCATGGGTGCATTTCGCGTCAAGGGCCAGGATCTGCTGAGCGGCATTCTGGAGAACCAGAACCCGCTTGCCACTCACCGGGACAATCACAAAATGTTCCTTCTCGAGCTTGGCCAGTTCCTCTCGGGTCAGGTGAGTGGGACCGCTTGGGCCGGCGCGAGGGAGGGGTTTGAGATAACGAATCACGGGATACAAAATGCTTCCCAGCCACGCCACGCTGCTCGCGCCCAGGAGAAAGTCCAAAAAACTTCGCCGCGCGAATTTCTGATTGAGTGTTTTGTCAGGCATTATTCGAGCTCTCGAAAGAGCGGTCGGCACTATATGCGTTCCTTTGCGCGTCGCGAAGCAAAGAATCCCACCACATTTATTGGCTTTTGGTAAGCGCATTTTGGCTTGCTGCGGCATGAGTCCAGGCCGGTTCCGGATTCTCACTTTGCCGCTTTGCGGGCCGCATGACAATGGCCGCCTTGGAGGGGGGAGAAAAGGCGTTGCCCTTTCCCTTCCAGCGTCCCGCGCACGAGTTCGCCGACAGCAAAAACTGCAAAGCAGTTGCCAAGAGCGGTGGAGCCTTGTCAGGCGGATGAGCCTAGTTTTTGACGAATGCAAAAACTGTTTGCACCGGCATCGAGCAAAGCAGAGCCGTTTTCCGGCAGCGTCCACTCCCCGCCGGCACCGAAGTGCATCACGGACTCAAGCTTCACGACGGCCTTCGGCTGCCCGCGGGAATTTCTTAACAACCGCTTCGTTTACGTTGTCATCTCGTCGCGAGCGCGCGGGTTGTCCATCGGCGTGAACATGAATCCCGACAAGCGCTGCAACTTCGACTGCCCCTACTGCGAAGTGGACCGCAGTTCGCCGTCGCGCGAGCGGTCATTAGATGCGGATCGCATGGCGGCCGAACTGCAGGAGGTGCTGACGCTGGCGCATTCCGGCCAGCTCCGCAGCCTGCCCTGCTATCGCAACTTGCCGGACGAATTGCTCAAGCCGCGCCACGTCGCGCTCAGCGGCGACGGCGAACCGACGCTTTGCCCGAATTTTGTCGAGGCCATCCACGCGGTCATTCATGTTCGCGCGCTGGGGAAGTTTCCGTTTTTCAAGATGGTCCTGATCACCAACGCCAGCGGCTTGAATCTTTCGGCAGTGGAAGAAGGTTTGCGTTCGTTCACTCCACGCGACGAGATTTGGGCCAAGCTCGACGCCGGCACACAGGAATACATGGATTGCGTCAACAAGGCTGAATGCACCATTGAACAGGTCGTCGCCAACATCCTTCGTCTGGCGCGTCAGCGTCCGGTGATCATTCAAAGTCTCTTCCCTTCGCTCAACGGCGCCGAGCCGCATGACTCGCAAATCGAAGCCTACGTCGAGCGGCTGAAGGAGCTGAAGGCCGGCGGCGCTCAAATACCGCTGATCCAGGTTTACTCGGCCACCCGGCCGACACCTAATTCTGAATGTGGTCATCTGTCGCTGGGCAGCCTCTCCCTCATCGCCCGCCGCGTGCGAGAGGCCACGGGCTTAAAGGCGGAAGTGTTCTAACGGCTCTTGCGGTTTCGCACGATCGGGCTAGGCTGCGACCCGGTGAACATTCCGACCCAAGCCGACTCGCCGGGTACGGCTTTCAGCGGGAATGAATCGCGGCGTTGGCCCGCCTTTGTTACGACGCATTGGTCCGTGGTTCTGACGGCCGGCCGCAGCGACAGCACGCGGGCGCAGGATGCGCTGGCCAGGCTCTGCCAGACCTATTGGTATCCTCTTTACGCCTACGTGCGGCGGCGCGGCTCCTCGCCCCACGACGCCGAGGATTTGACCCAGGAATTCTTCGCGCGGCTGCTGCGGGCCAATTATCTTGGCAACGCCCAGCGTGAGAAGGGCCGGTTCCGCTGGTTTTTGTTGTCGGCGTTGAAACACTTTCTCGCCAACGAATGGGACCGCGCGCGGGCAAAAAAACGCGGCGGCGGCAAGGCGGCCATCTCTCTCAACGCCGAGGCCGCTGAATCCCGCTACACGCTGGAACCTGCGGACACATTGACCGCGGAGCGGATTTATGAACGACGCTGGGCGCTGACCTTGCTTGACCAGGTGCTACGGACACTGGAGCGCGAACACGAGTTGACCGGGAAAAGGGAACTGTTCGATGAGCTCCGTTTTTGCCTCACCGGCGAACGTTCGAAACTGCCCTACGCCGAACTGGCAGCCCGCCTGGGCATGAGCGAAGCCGCCGTCAAAGTGGCGGTGCATCGGCTGCGCAGGCGTTATCGCGAGTTGTTGCGGGCGGAAATCGCCAACACCGTCTCCAGCCCGGAGGAAGTTGAGGACGAAATCCGGCATTTGTTCGACGTGCTTGCGCCCTAGCGGCAGGCCACACTTGCCATTGAGCCAGCGGGACTGACCAACGCGGTCGGGGCACGCAGGTGGCTCGTGGCGGTGAACCGCTGAATCGCGCCGTTGGCGCTCGGCGATGCTTCTCCTCGCACCTGCACCTGGGGCGTTTAGCGTCGGTTTGCGGCTGTAGCGGCAGCCATCTTGGCTGCCGTAGAGGGCGGCATCTTGCCGCCCGAAATGGGGACTCTGCACGCGAAAGTGACGGCAAAGACCGCACGATGACCCGCTGGCTGGTGAGAATGTATGTAACCTTTGCGGCGAACCTCTTCATTCAGGGGTGAAGTGAATGAACAAACGCGGAACCCGGCATGAACACCAAACGCCTTTGCCCGGAATGCGGCACAGAACTCGCCTCGGATGACGCGCGCGGTCTGTGCCCCCGTTGCCTGCTGAAAAGCGGCCTCGGTACACAACCCGAGCCGGGAGCCACCGTGGTCGTCGAAGAGGCCATTGCAGCTCGCCGTCCGTTGCCGGAGCCGGGCAAGCCCTTTGGGCGCTACCAAATCGTGCGAGCCCTGGGCCACGGCGGCATGGGCGTGGTTTATGAAGCCGAGGAACAGGACACTGGCCGGCGCGTCGCGCTCAAAGTGCTCGGCCGGCAGCTTGATTCGCCGGAACACCGCGCCCGCTTCCTGCGCGAGGGACGGCTCGCCGCCTCGATCAATCATCCGAACAGCGTTTACGTCTATGGCACGGACGAAATTGACGGCACGCCGACGATCGCCATGGAACTGGTGGCGGGCGGCACGTTGCAGGAACGTGTGCATCAGGGCGGCCCGATGTCCGTGCCCGCCGCCGTGGACGCGATTCTGCAAATCATCGCCGGCCTTGAAGCGGCGCAGGCGATCGGAATTCTGCATCGCGACATCAAGCCCGGAAATTGTTTCGAGGACGCCGACGGCACGATCAAGATCGGTGACTTCGGCCTTTCGATTTCCACTGCGGCGCGAGCCGAGACCAACGTGACGGCGGCGGGCACGATGATCGGAACGCCGGCGTATTGCTCGCCGGAACAACTCCGCGGCGAGGAGTTGAATGCGCGGTCGGACATGTATTCGGTGGGCGTGACACTGTTTTACCTGCTCACCGGCCGCGCGCCGTTCGAGGGCCACAACATGGCGCAACTCATCGCGAACGTGCTGGAGAAACGAGCGCCGTCGCCGCGCGAGTTCCGAAAAGAGATTCCATCGGGCGTGGCCAACGCCATTCTGCGCTGCCTGGAGAAACAACCGGGTGAACGCTTCAAGAGTTACGATGAACTGCGGCAGGCACTCGCCCCCTACACTTCAGCAGCACCGACTCCAGCGACGCTGGGGCTGCGTTTCCTCGCCGGCGCTCTGGACCTGATCCTTCTCGGGTTGACCGGTACGGTCATTGCCCTGGCGCGGTTTGGCGATCCGATGGAAGTCATGAATCTCGCCGCCCGGCGTTCCTGGGAAGGGCTGGTGTGGATGCTGGCGGGCCTTTTGGGCGGCACGCTGTACTATGCGATCGCGGAAGGTTTGCGGGGCGCCACGCTGGGCAAGGCCATCTGCCGTCTTCGCGTCGTCGGTCCCAACAACAGCCCGCCGGGATTGCTGCGCGGACTGGTGCGCGCTTTGTTCTACGTCGTGCTGCCGGCGTTGCCGTTCTGGATTGCCAGCCGGGGCGATCCGTATGCATACCTGCGCGGCTCCGTGGCGGTGCAATACCTCCTGCAGTTCTCGTTTTACTTCGTGCTGGCGGCGCTCTTCTCCACGGTGCGCCAGCGGAACGGTTTTGCCGCGGTCCATGACCTCATCACGCACACACGGGTGATTTCCCGAACGGCGCTGCAGACGCGCCCCGTGCTTTCGCTCCCGGAGAGTCCGCCGTCCGCTGTCGAAGCGACACCTCGTGTCGGTCCCTATCACGTGCTCGACACGCTGGGGAAAGGCGACGGCGCGGAATGGCTGCTGGGCTACGATCTGCGGCTGTTGCGGAAAGTGTGGATTCGCGTCGTGCCGCCGGGCACGCCGCCGGGGCCGGCTTCGTGGCGCACCATTGGCCGTGTGGGCCGGCTACGCTGGCTCACCGGTCGCCGCTCGCCGGAAGAAAACTGGGACGCCTTCGAAGGCGTGGCCGGCAAGCCACTGTTATACCTGATGGCACAACCGCTCGCACAGCCACAGCCGTGGAGCCGGGTGCGTTTCTGGCTGCACGATCTCGCCAGCGAAATCGGCGCCGCAGAAAAAGACGGCTCTCTGCCGGCGGTGCTGTCGTTGGATCGTGTGTGGATCACGGGCGATGGCCGGGCGAAGCTGCTGGACTTCCCGGCGCCGGGCCTCGCCTCCGATGTCCGATCCGACGCATCAACGATTCAACGAGGTAACTCTCCCGACAGTCTTCCGCCATTGACGCCCGACCGGCGGCGAGCCCGGCAATTCCTCGGCGAACTTGCCGCCGCTGCGCTCGCTGGCGCCCCGCGTGAGCCGTTGGAGTCTGCGGCCGAAGTGACCGTTCGGATGCCGCTGCACGCGCGGGATTTCTTGAAGAAGCTTGCGCAATTGCCCGAGGCGGGCGCGGCGACGGCCGCGCTTCAGCCGCTCTTGCACCGCGTCGCCGTTGTTTCCCGGTTGCGCCGCGCCGCGGTGGTGGCGGGCTGCATTGCGTTTCCGCTGTTCGCCGGCGTCTCGATGATGTTCGGCATGACGCTGATCCAGAAATGGAACCGGCAAAACCCCGGCCTGATGGAACTCAGCACCCTGCTGCAGCAACGCTCGGCAAGCCATCGCTTTGGCCAGCCGGCGCGCGCGGCGACCGATCCGCAATTCGCCGTGTTCATCGCCGCTCATTATCGCTCGGTGATCACGAACGACGCCGCTTGGTCCGGCCCGCTCGCGCTGGCCATGATCAAAGGCGACGCCCGCCGGTTTGCGGAGCAGAGCGTCGCGGAACATGCCGCAGCGACGGAACAGGAAATCGCCGAAGCGGACGCCGCGCTGAAGCCATACGCGAACCAGGCGGCGTTTCCAGATTTCGTCAAGCAGCCAGGATTTCTGTTTTTCATGGCGGCGTGCGTGCTGGTGATTTACGTCGGCATCCCTGCGCTGCTCGCGGCGCTGCTCTTCCGCGGCGGCCTCGTCTTGCGGATTGCCAACGTGGCATTCGTTCGGCGGGACGGCGCACGGGCTTCGCGGCTGCGCGTGTTCTGCCGGGCTTTGATCGCGTGGAGTCCGGTGGCGCTGTCGATTTTTCTCTATGCAATTTTCACACGCGCGCATCCCGTGTTGGGTGAGTGGCTGGCGTACGCGGTCGTGTGTGGACTGGCAATCGTGTCGCTGGCCCTGCCCTGTCGCGGCTTGCCGGACCGCCTGGCCGGCACGTGGCCAGTGCCACGCTGACACACTACGAACTTTGAATGGAGCAACGAATTATGAAAAAGATCCTCATCCTGTTCTTCACCGTGGCTGTCGTCGTGTTGGGCGTCCTTTGTATCACCCAATCGCGCAGGCTTACCGTTCGCAAGGAGCAGCTCGCTGCACTGAATGGCGAGCTGCAACAACAGGCCCGCCAGGCGGAGGAATTGCGGGCAACCAATCGGCGTCTCAAGAAACAGCGGAGCGAATGGCTCGAACAGGTTGACCGGACCGAGCAAAACCACCCACCTGCCACCTCCACGTCTCCGGCAATCGCGCCGGGTGAAGAATCATCGCCCGCCGAGTCCCAGAAGCCGGATCAGGACCCTGGGGCCATGGGAAAGTTTCTCGCGAAAATGATGCAGGATCCGGACACGCGGAAGTTCATTCGCGATCAACAGCGGCAGATGATGGATTCGCTTTATGGCCCGCTCATCAAACAGATGGGGCTTGCGCCTGAGGATGCCGAAATGCTCAAGGACTTCATCGCTGACAACCAAATGAAAGGCGCGGAAATGGCGAGTTCGATGTTCGGTGGTGGTTCCACGAACCGAACGGAGGTGCTGACCAGGTTGACCGCAGGACAGAAGGAATCCGACGGACAGATCAAGGCGTTCCTGGGTGAGGCGCGCTACGCGCAATACAAGGATTACCAACAGACCCTCGGCGAGCGGATGCAACTCAACCAGTTCAAGGTGCAGACGGCGAGCGATCCGAATCCATTGACGGACATGCAGGCGGAACAATTGCTGGCAATTATGAGAGAAGAAAAGCAGGGCGTCGCTGCCGCCAGCGGGCAACCGCTTCCCGGACCTGGGCAGGATCCGACGGGCGCGCAAGCTTTTCTCTCCGACGAACAAATGGAGAAGCTTTTGGAGTCGCAAGGAACCGTGAATCAGCGGGTGACCGAGCGTGCCCGCGCCGTTCTGTCAGCCGATCAGTGGGAATCTTTCAGCCGCTACCAGACCAACCAAATGGAGATGATCCGCGTGGGTATGAGAATGGCGCGGAAATTTTTGGCGCCGGACCGGCCGCAAGGCGGAGCGACACCGCCAAATCCGTGATGGGTTGATGAAATGACACGTTTTGGGCGAAAGGTTAACGTTATGAACGATTTCAAATTTGCCTGCATCTATTGCGGCCAACACATCCTTTGCGCGGAAGCCCTGCGGGGTACGGTCGTCGATTGCCCCGGGTGCAAGCACAGCCTCACCGTTCCACTCGCCGCCGGCAGATGCCAACGGTTGCATCAAGGCTTTGCCTCCGGCAGTACCTTGAACGCTTGCTTTCCGGTCACCGCGAATCAGACGCGCTTGCGGACTTCGACCGGCATCCGGCTGAGTTTATCGAATATCTGCCCGCGCCGCCGCAGCGGCCACCACTCGTAAAGGTAGATTTCCATCGGTCGCCACATGGCGACCCAGCCCGCAATCGTGAGACTTTGAGTGAAGAAGTTCGGCAACGCTCCCGGACGGTTCATCAGGAGCAGCTCGATGATCAGGAGGCAGAGGCCAAGGAAGGACAAACCGACGAGCAAACTCATCCGTCCTTGTTTCATGAGCCGTTTGAACTCCAGTTGATTCAACCGCGCCCGGTAGTCGAAATAGTTGTGCACGGCCTCCTCGACGAGCCGTCTGGCATCTTGTCCCTCCGGCAATTTCTCCAGGTGCACGATCAGGTCCACGGGCTCGTGCCGGTGAAATTCCTGCGCCCAACTCAAGATGAACTCCTCGGCGTCGTGATCGAGGTCCTTTTCGTGAAACGGCGACGGGTCCATCGTGTTGAAGAGCTGATTGATGTCACGCAGATTCAATTCGATGTGATGCACGCCAGGCATCTGCTGCGCCAGAGAGGGAGAGCCAACCGCCCGATTCTTCCGACGCAACGGCTGCTTCCACAAACTCAACGAAACGGACGCCTCTTGCGGCGTCGCGCCAGGCCGTTCCGCGGAAGCTGTCGTCTCACTTTTCACTGACTCCTCGCTGGAGTGCGCGTAAGGCCATCTTCAAGCCGACGACTGCGCCGGCTACTCCGGCGACGGTGCCAGCCACACCCACGAATCCGCCCT
>DASPXS010000081.1:0-6110 GCA_035637175.1 Haliangiales bacterium
CGGGAACGATACTTTGCCGCAAGGCTGACTGGCAAGGGTGGTTTGTCCACAAACCACGTCCAGCCATCAGAGGCCGTCACAGGCAAGGTGCTGCCGTCGGCCAATCAGTTTCAAAAGTGAGGACCGACCCGTTTCTGACCCGTTTCCGACGTCAGCGCCGGACGCGCGGATGACCTCGGCGGCGAGTTCGGGTCTTGGCGCACCTCAGTTCACATTATAGGTAAGAACGTGAAAACTCGCACCAACCGCGGCTTCAGGCGGGCGCGTTGAACGGCAGCCAGAGACCAGGATGAGGCAAAAAATCAGAGCGAAGATTGAACGGTTCATAGCACGTCGGGGACAAGTTGATGGATTAAAGCGGGAATGGAAAAGGCAGAATATGGATGCCATAAGCATCGCAAAGTCAGGCAGGGCTCAGTCACGTGTTAATCCAGAGCCACAGGACAGTGGCCAAAACAACGATCCAACCAAAGTATATCCTTGGAAGCGGGTTAAGCTGTTGTAGCACAAACGCGGAAAACACCGCGCCTGTAAAAAACTCAAGAAGAGCGGCATACCAGCTAAGATTGCACCATCCCCATATCACAAGCGCACCCGTAAGGATCGCGAGCAGAATCGGAACAGCACGAACAACGCGCAGCGTCGAGGTTTTCTTCCAGTAGATGGTCAAGGGAAACTTACCGGGCTTTCCTGAAACGAATTCCGAAATTGCGGCTGCGCTGGCGAATAGAAATGACCAGCAAACTATGTTCACAAGGTCTTTCACAATCAATTGTCAAACATGTCGATAGTCACCGATCCTTGGAGAGCCGTTCGTCCTTTTCGGCTACCCACTTTACGCTATCAACATCTTCAAGATCTCCTCCGCAATGACATTTAAGCCCACCGTCTGCGGGTTTGATCTCCCCGCACTTTAAGCAGATAAACCTCATTGTCCTTTCATACCCTTTCCGCTCACGATACGCTAACCAACAATTGAAAAGGAGCACGCCCGGAATTCCGAACGTTAAACGAACCAGAAAACGCCCGATCGATTCATAAAATGAAATAGATGAGCGATAGGCAAACTCTGTCCAACTTGGAATGGGAGAAGAAATGGCTGAAATACATGTCCAGACTATGAGAAATTTCCTTATCTTCGTCCTACGGTGTCTTTTCTTTGCCTCTGAAATTTCAACTGGTGTTAACTTGACCCACATTTCTGGATGCTCTTTATAATAACTTTCTCACTCAACCCGTTGCACCTTCATTTCCAGCCTCTTACGCACTGTGGGTTTCTTAAAGGTAAAGTAAAGAGTTCTTTAAAGGTAAAGTAAAGGGGTCATAAAGTAAAGGGGTCAGTTCTTGATACTGGCTACTCTAGTAAAGGGGTCAGTTCTTGATACTGTAAAGGTAAAGGGGTCAGTTCTTGATACTGGCTACTCTCGGCGCGATTTTCTTCGCCGATACAGCAGGTGGTTCAAGTAACCCCGGCTGCCGATGCCCAAGCGCTCCGCTATCCACCCCGCCGTCATCGTCGTCTCCGTCCGCAAGCGCGCTGCCAAGGCCACCTTCGCCGCCGCACCCTTGGGCCGCGCTTGCAACTCACTCGCCTTCCATTTTCGCCGCTTCAACTCCTCCGCGATGATTCGTTCGGCCTTGGCTTCCTCCGTCTCCGCCCGTTCCTCACCGTAATGCTCCGGCCCCAGCCGCTCGCTCATCTGCGCCAGCAATTCCTTCCGAAACCTCTCCTCGCCCAGACACCACCCGCGCCGGATCGCCTTGAACTCCCCGCCCTCCTCCGGCCCGCGCCGCGCCTCCAACGCCCGTTCCAACAGTTGCCTCCCCGGCGCACTGTCCTTCGGGATGCCATGCTCGCCCAGCAACCGCTCGACGCGCAGCCAGGCCGGTCGCCGCGATGGCGCCCCCAGATACGCCGGCCAACTGCTCCAGACAAAACTCTTCAGCGGCTGCTCCGGCGCCACCAGCTTCGCCCCCGCCGGATTCAGGTGAACGTAGGCGCAGACACTCTTGAGATAGCCCGTGCCCGAACCATCCACGATCAAGGACTTGTAGCGCCCCGAGAACAGATGCCCGAACACCTTAAAGGGGTCAGTTCTTGAAAGGGGTCGGTCCTAAACATTGACACAGAGTTGTAGGTAATGCAGGCGCATGCCGCGCAAGCTGCGTCGGCGTCGGAAGGGTTCAGTCGCGAAGATTCGCATGTTGCTCTTTTCATCGTTGGCGCAGACATCGCGCCGCATAACCCACTCCACGTCATCGTCGTCTCGCTCCGCAAGCGGCGCGCGATCTTGATCTTCTCTGCTGCCAGCTTCCGAACCATCACTCCAATACTCCATTACTCCCAAACTCTGATGCTTCAACCCGCCGGCTTGGGGTTTTCGCCCCATGCGATTTACCGAAATTGACCCCACTATCAAAAATGCGCCGGGTGATTTAGGGAATATTTGTTTTTTGGCAGGTGAGACACAGACGAAGGCACGAACGGCGGGACAGAAGTAAAAGCGGATTTGCGCCCGATTGAACGTGGCGCGATGACCGAAGACCGGGATCAATCCGTTCGGTGACCGATGGAGATTCGACGACGTGGTCGCGAGCGGGAGCGCGGTCGGAAGGGCCCTGAATGCTGCTTCGATTGCAACGCAAAGGGAGTAGAGGACTATTATGCCGAAGGAGGCGTTTATCTTGTTGCTTGAGGATTCTCCGCAAGATGCTGAACTCGTCGAGCGGGAGCTTCGCAAGGGCGGCATTAGCTTTGTCTCAAAGCGCCTGGACACTGGAGAGGCTTTCGCCCAGGCAATTAAAGACTCCGCGCCTGACCTGATTCTGGCCGATTACCAGTTGAGCGGGTTCAACGGACTGGAAGCGCTGGCCATGGTGCGGCGGCAATGCCCCGACGTTCCCTTCATCCTGATGTCCGGCGTGTGCGGAGAAGAATTGGCGATTGAAGCCCTGACCGGAGGAGCCGCCGATTATGTTCTCAAGGACCGGATGTACCGCCTGGCACCCGCCGTGGGGCGCGCCCTGGAACTGGCGGAACGCCGGCGCGCCGACCGCGCGGCACTCGAGAGCGAACGGAAGTTCTTCGCCCTGACTGAAACTCTTCCCGCCATTGTCTTCGTCCATCAGGACGGCAAATTCCGCTATTTGAATCCGGCGGCGGAGCGAATTCTCGGCTACTCGCCCGCCGAACTGTTGGGGAAGAATTTTTGGGATGTGATCAGCCCGGACTATCGCGAGCTCGTCCGCGCACGCGGGCTAAGCCAGCAGGAAGGAGGAGCCGTTCCAGGCAGGTATGAATTCCCCATCGTGACCCGCCGCGGCGAAACCCGCTGGCTCGATTGCACCGAAACGCACGTCGAGTTCGACGGCCAACCGGCGGTCCTGGGTTCGGCTCTTGATATCACCGAGCGGTTGCGAATCGAAAGGGCGCTGCGTGAAAGCGAGGAAAAGACCCGCGCGCTGGTGGACGCCATCCCCGATTTTATTCTTCGCCTCCGGGGCGACGGCACCATTCTGGACTTTAAGGCGCCCAAGGACGCGGATTTGTCGATAAGCGTCAGTGAACTGCTGGGCAAGGTGGTGCTGGAGTTGGCGCCTCAGACACTGGCGGAACCGACACGGTATTACCTGGAGCGGACGTTGCAAACGGGCGAGGTGCACTCTTTCGAGTTTCAGTTTCCATTGCGCGAGCAGGTGAGGGATTTCGAGGCGCGCGTCACGGTGTGCGGCGAAAATGAAGTCCTGGCCATCGTCCGGGATGTCACCGAGCGCAAACGGCTGGAGGAAGAAGTGCTGGAGATCAGCGCGCGCGAACGACGCCGCATCGGAGATAACCTGCACGATGGATTGGGCCAGTATCTGGCCGGAATCGCGGTCAAAGCCAGGATCCTGGAAGATGACCTGGCCGCCCAGTCCTCCCCGCACAGGCCGGCGGCAAAAAAACTCGTCCGGCTGATCAACAACGCCATCCAACAAGCACGCACCCTGGCTCGAGGACTGGATCCGATCGAGGTGGAAGCCAACGGACTGGTGCCAGCCCTCCAGAAACTGGCGCGCGAAACGGAAGACCTCTTTCGTGTCGCTTGCACTTTGCACTGCGACCAGCCCGTTTTGCCCTTGAGCAAGACCATCGGCTTGCAACTCTATCGGATCGCCCAGGAAGGGATCAACAACGCCGTCAAGCACGGAAAACCCCGACGAATCGAAATCGGACTGGCGACAGAGCCCACTCACCTCAGACTTCGCATCAAGGATGATGGGCGCGGATTTCGGATCGGTGCCGCGCGTCGGGCGGGAATGGGCCTTCGCATCATGCAGTATCGCGCCCACCTCATCGGGGGTGTCTTGAAGATCGAGTGCCGCCCCGATCGCGGCACGGAGATACAGTGTTTTGCTCCGATAACACGCGGCGGCTTGCCGGCTTCTCTCGGCGAAGGAACCCACTGAAATGAAAAAGCGCCCATCGAAACCGGCGAGCAGACGGCGCATTCTGATTGCGGAGGATCACCCGCTGCTTCGCGAGGGACTCGTCCAACTGATCAACCGCGAACGCGACCTGTCCTGTTGTGGCGAAACCGACACGATCGCGGCCACCAAAACGGCCGTGGCGACGCTGAAGCCGGACCTGCTGGTGTTGGACCTGCGCTTGAGAGATGGCGACGGGCTGGAACTGATTAAATCTTTGAAAGCCCAGGTTCCCTCTTTGTTGGTGTTGGTGCTCTCGGAACATGACGAGACGCTTTATGCCGAGCGCGCCTTGCGGGCCGGAGCCAAAGGTTACCTGATGAAAGAGGAAGCCACCGACGAAGTGCTCAACGCCATCCGGACGACCTTGCGGGGTGAACTCTACGTGAGTCGGAAAATGTCGGTGCTCGTGTTGCACAAATTACTGGACAACACGCTTCAAGCGCGAGGCAATTACCTCGAAAGCCTGACCGACCGCGAGCTGCAGGTCTTCCAGATGATCGGCGCCGGCAAGGGGACAGCGGACATTGCCGCCGAATTACATCTGAGCCCCAAAACCATTGAGACCCATCGCGAAAACATCAAGCACAAGCTGGGCTTGCGCAACGCCGCTGACCTCCTCTGCCACGCTGTGCATTGGGTGCATGGCCGCTCCGCGAGCGATCCCCGAAGCGGTGCCCAACCGCCAAAACGAAAACGTCCGTCCTTTATCAATCCTCACTGTTGACACTGGAGGGGTTGTTGTGGCCCCCTCTCTTGGCCCTATGCCGCGCAAGCTGCGAGTGGAGTATGAGGGGAGGGGAGTCCGTCAGCCCGGATCCAATCGCTTCAACACTTTGCCGAGCGCCGCCAGCCTGGGGACGGCGACGCCCGCCTTTTGCGCCCGGCGCAGCGGTTCAAGGAACATGCTCTCCAGTTCCAAGGGGTGGCGCCGCTCGAAATCAAGCAGCGTCGATGCTTTGTAGGCCCCCATGGTCCGTGTCCGGGAAATTTGCTCTTCGGCGACGGACTCCTCGATTTTCAATCCCAGCGCATTCGCAGCGGCAATGACCTCGAGCATCAATTCGCGCACGAGGTTTTCCCAACGCGGGTCCGCCAGCAGTTCGTTGGTCGGCCAACAAGGTCCCAGCGGCGCGTCCGAACGTACCCGTCCGTGGATCACGGCGTCGAAACCTGCGGCGCTGGCGACGCCAAGGCCGTTGAACGGAATGTTCCAGACCAGTTTTTCCCAGTGGGCACGTTCGAGATTCTCGGTGACGTTGCAGGGCACACCGGCGTGGCGGAACACAGTGGCGATGTCGTGAGTGCGCGGTTTTGGCCAGCGCTGGTATTCACCCATGACGATCGTGCCGTGCGCCAGGTGATGAATCACTCCCGGCTCGACGCGGTTGAGGCAGACGAAACAGAGCCCGCCCAGGACCTTCTCGCGGCCGAACAAAGCGGCCAGCCGGGCCTCGTTGCCGAGGCCGTTTTGCAACGTCATGACCGCCGTGTTCGGGCCCACCAGCGGGGAAACCAAAAGGGGGAACTGGTCGTTGGCGGTGGTCTTGAGTCCGATCAAGGCGAGATCGCAAGGGCCGATTTCCTCCGGCGCGCGGGCGCACTTCGGGTTCACGTGAAAATCGCCTTCGACACTGCGGATC
>DASPXS010000082.1:0-3909 GCA_035637175.1 Haliangiales bacterium
ACGCCGCACATCTTCGAGCGCAATCGCCGGGGCGATGTCAGAATCGTCAGCGGCTCCGCTTTGACCCGTGAAGCGAATCTCCCCGTGCCTGTGTCCTCGGCTCCCTGACGATCACGGACCGTCACTCCTGTGCCGGCGAGGGCAGGGGATCGTGGGCAGTGTCACATGATCGAAGGTCTCGACAACCTGCTTGAAGAGAGCGGCCAACCGGGGTTGGTCGAACTCCGTGAGTCATTGCAAGCCATTCTGGGCGGACCCGCCGCCACGGGCCAGGTCCTCGATCAACAGAGGCTCCCCGCCCGCCGCCCTCGCGTTTACCGCCTGCGTTTTGTCTTTGACGGGTGGGTTCGCTCGGTGGTGGTCAAACGCATGGAGTTGGACATCGCTCAACGCAATCAACTGGTCATCAAACGGTGGCTGCCCGCCGTCGGCCTGGGCGATCATGGTCCCATCCTGCTGGGTGTCGCGGCCGAGCGGAACGGCCAGTCGCTGTGGCATGTCTATGACGACTTCGGCGACCGGGCATTGGAGACCAGCCATCTGGATCCTCAACACGTGCGAGCGGCGGTGGACTTGATCGCTCAGGTGCACCTGCGTTTTGCCGGGCATGCCTTGCTCACGGAATGCCGCCTGCTCGGCAGTGATTTTGGAATCAATTTCTACGCAGCCAGCGTGCGGGATGCCATTCGTTGCCTGGAATTGCTGCAGCCGCCGGCGGTCGAACTTTCGGCGAAGCACGCTGCGTTACGCGATTGCCTGATGGCCCGGCTTGGCAAACTTCAGGAGGAACAGCCAACGCGGGCGCAAGCGCTGGCCGAATTGGGCGGGCCCGAGACGCTGCTCCATGGCGACCTCTGGAGCACTCACATATTTGTGCTGCCCGCCCTACACGGAGTGCAAACGCGGCTCGTCGGCTGGGACCATGCGGGTGTGGGACCCATCAGCTACGATCTGTCCACTTTTCTGTTGCGGTTTCCGATCCGCTACCGTTTGTGGATCCTGGACCTGTATCGCGATGCGGTCCGACCGGCGGGCTGGAGCCTGCCTTCGATCCGGGACTTGAATCTGTTGTTCGAAACGGCCGAGTTTGCGCGCTTTGCCAATTGTCTCACCTGGCCGGTAGTCGCTTTGGTCCACGATCACCTGGGGTGGGGATTCGACGAACTGGCGGACGTGGCCCAGTGGTTTGAAAACTGGGAACCGGTTCTGCCGGAAACAGGATCTCGGGGCGCCCAATCCGGGTGATTTCGAACATCCCATTGCGGGGCCCGTGTACCGAGGCTTGCTTTGACCTCACTCGTAGCGGAGCGCGTCAATGGGGTCGAGAAGGGACGCCTTCCGGGCGGGATAAAATCCGAAGAAAACTCCCACCGCGGCACTGAAGAGGAAGGCGACCAGGACCGAATCAAGTGAAATCAGGGTCGGCCAGTTGTGGGCCGCCGAAAGAAGTCTGGAAGTGCCTGTTCCGACTCCGATTCCGATGACGCCACCGAGGGAACTCAGGGTGAGGGCTTCCACCAGGAACTGCCGCAGGATGTCGCGTGCCCGGGCCCCGACGGCCATGCGGACGCCGATCTCGCGCGTCCGTTCGCTGACGCTGACGAGCATGATATTCATGATGCCGATGCCGCCGACGACGAGCGAAACGCTGGCGATGGCGGCGAGCAACAGCGTCATGGTGCGGGTCGTCTCGGTGGCGACTTCGCCGATTTCCAATTGGCTTTGCACCTTGAAATCTTCCTCCTCGCTCGTGCCTTTGCGGTGTCGTTGATGGAGCAGTGCGATGATCTGCTTTTGCACATCCGAGAGGACGTCGGCGTTGGCGGCCTGGACGTTGATCCGCCGCAGGCCGATCTGCTGCTGCCCGATCAGGCGTTTCATCGCGGTGGTGTAGGGCACAAAGACGTTGTCATCGTTGTCCGACCCGCTGACGGAAGTCCCTTTGGGCTTCAACACCCCGGTCACCGTAAAGGGCACGTTCTGGATTCGGATGATTTCGCCGAGCGGATCCTCGTCGCCGAAGAGCTCCTCGGCGGCTGCCGAGCCGATGACGGCGACCTTGGCGGCTGCGCGCACGTCCTGGTCGGTGAAAACAGCGCCGTCGGTCAGGGGCCATTGGCGGAGTTCGAAATATTCGGGCGATTCCCCATAAACCGAGGCGGACCAGTTGCGGTTGCCGACGATGATGCGGGTCTTGATTTTCACTTCGGGACTGACGGCAACCGCATCCGGGACCTCCTCCGCGATGGCTTCGGCGTCTTCGACCGTCAGGGTGACGGCACTCTCGGCACCCTGGCGCACGCCGCGACTGCTGCTGCTGCCGGCCGAGACTTGAATCACATTCTGGCCCATACTGGCCACCTGGGCCTCGACCTGCGCCCTGGCGCCGTTGCCAATGCCAACCATGGCGATGACCGCACCCACGCCGATTATAATGCCCAGCGCGGTCAGTCCGGAGCGCATTTTGTTCTTGCTGAGCGCGAACAGGGCAACCTTCATGGTGGTCAGCGTGCTCATAATGTGAATGCGAGTTCCGCTTCTGTCTCAGCGCCTGAAAACGAACGGATTGACGGTCCGGCGGCTGCCGGCCTCCTCTTTGGCCAGGCCGATGACCACCCGGTCGCCTTCCTTCAAGCCTTCGATCACCTCAATATTGCTGCCGTCACTGATCCCGGTTTTGACCTGCACCGGCTGTGGCCTGCCCTCGGTTTGATCGCCGGCAGACGCCGTTCCACTGGCGGAGGCAACATAGATAGTTCGCTCGGACTTGCGTTTGTCCTTCTTGCGGGTTGTCTCGGCGGACTTCTTCTCGCTCTTGGCCTCCGTGACCGCCGACGAGGAATCCGTTTTTTTGGCCTCTGAAGTTTTCGGTGGACGAAAGCGCAAGGCGGAAGTGGGAATTTTCAGCGCGTTGTCGCGGCGGGCAATGACAACTGAAACATTGGCGGTCATCCCGGGCTTGAGTTTGAGATCGGGATTGCTGACATCGATGATGGTGACGTAAGTCACGACACTCTGCTCGGTTTTCGGGAAGTTGCGGACCTGGGTCACTTTGCCATGGAACGTTTGACCCGGAAAAGCATCCACGGTGAATTCCACGTCCTGGCCCGGGGCGACCATGCCGATGTCCGCCTCCCCAACGTCCGCTTCGATTTGCATCTTTGCCAGGTCGTTCGCGATGAGGAACAAAGTGGGAGCGCTGAGGCTGGCGGCGACCGTCTGACCGACGTCAACATTCCGGGATATGACGATCCCATCGATCGGCGCGTAGATGGTGCACCGGGCGAGGTCAACCTGGGCCTTTTTCAGGGCGCCTTCGCTGATCTTCACGGCGGCTTCGGCCTGATGCAAATCGGCCACCGCCTTTTCATAATCGGCTTTCGCGGTGAGCTTTTCGGCCTGGAGGGACTTGGCCCGATTCGCATACAGTTGGGCCAGTTCCAACGCGGCTACGACATTGGAAAGGTTCCCCTGGGCCTGGATGAGATTGGCCTCGTAAGTGGCGGGATCGAGTTGGGCGACGACCTGGCCTTCCTTCACGGACGAGTTGAAATCCACCAGCAGCTTTTGAATGATGCCCGAAATCTGGCTGCCCACCTCCACTTTTACCACCGGGTTCAATTGGCCGCTGGCAGTCACGAGCTGCGTCAGTTCGCCGCGCGATGCGACAGCCGTTTCGTATCGAAGTGCGCTCTCAGGAGACTGGTTCAGGTACCAGCCCAAGCCGACGCCGCAAGCGAGCACGACCAGAAGCCACGGTCGTTTCAGACGGCGCAACTTTGTGGATTTGATCATTCGCAGCCCTATTTCCTTCCACTACCGCTACCACATCCTCTTTCCGGAAAACAACCGAACCATAACCATTCTATTGCTTGCTTTCAACCGTGAATATGGGGTCTTTAACCCATA
>DASPXS010000083.1:0-13778 GCA_035637175.1 Haliangiales bacterium
AGCTCCTTTGGAATCGTATCCGCTTTGGTCGCCTCGGACGGCGGTGCGGCGGCCGCAGAACGCTGGACGCCCACAGCGACTCGCAACTTTTCGAGTTCCTTTTGCTGCTTGCGAAGCTCGCCCGCTTCGCCACGAAGTCTCATTAGTTCACTCAGTTGATCCTGCGAGAGCGCCTGGGACCTTCCCGCCTGAGCGAGCAGATTTGCAAGGCGGTTATTCTCTGCCGCCAGTCTATCGACTCGATGACGCAAAGTCTGGTTTCCTTCGCGCAACCGGACTTGCGCCTGATGTTGAATCACGAAAGAAGTGGCCGCGCCAGCGACCACCACGGCGCCGATGATGCCTGCCTTCAATTTGGTCACAGTCATAAGCTTAACGAGGGTTAAAGTCGTTCCGCCGCTGGCCGCCGCGCTGGCGAGCGCAGCGCTGGAAATACTGATCGCCAGTCCAACCGGCGCCGCGGTGACCGCTTCCCCGGCCAGTGCCGTTGCCAGTCCTGCGGCTGAGAGAGTGACGCCTCGGCGCATCAACAGAGTTCGCAGTTGTTCCAGGGCGCGCGTCACGCGCTTCTGCGCCGCATTTTCGGTGCTTCCGAGCGCTTCGCCCACCGAGCGCAGGTCGCGTTGTTCAAAGAACCTGAGGAGGATGGCCGTGCGATCGTGCGCGCCCAGTTGGTTGATCGCTTCGTCCAGAATGGGCGCAACCTGTGCCAGGTCGGCGGCAGAGTGGTCTTGCTGAGCATTCATTTCGACCGATTGTCTTTCGCGGGCTTGACGGCGGCGCTCACGCCGCATCGCCTTGGAAGCCACGAAGCACGTGTGACGATGCAGCCAGCCACCCAGCATGACGCCTTGGGAAAACGTGCGGGCCTGGCGGGCGAGGTCCAGGAAGACGGTTTGGGCGACATCCTCCGCCAGATGTGTGTCGCCATCGACCAAGCGCACTGCCGCCGAGTACACCAGGTCGACGTAGCGCGAGACCAGATCGCGAAAGGCCGACTCCGAGCCGTTCTCCACGTAATCGGCAAGCAATCTTTGGCTGTCCGTCATCTTCAATTCATCATTAAAGACCCGCTGACAGGCAAAAACCGCCAAAAACTTTTGCCAAACCGCAGTCTTGGAAGTGTCTCATCGGAACAGTCGGTTGAGTTCGCTCCGGCTCACCTTCCGCTTTGAATTGACCCCAACTACTTTGGCGATCCGCCATTTTCCCTGGGAATCATCGCCTTCATCAGAGGAATCATGTCTTTCATACGGTTGATGCGGGCTTCCTGCGATTGGCGGTACGTCTCCAGTTGTTTGGGAGAGAGAATGGGTTCGAGAGATTTCAGTTTCTGTTCAAGTTGTTCTTTCTGGCGTTCGATTTGCCGCTCGAACGAGGCAATATAGTTGGCATCGGTTGCAGGTGGATTGGCCGACGAATCGGCCGGTCCCGTGGCTTGGTTCAGGCTCAAATTGTAGAGTACCGGATACAACTGGTCCTGCTGCTCCTGGGAAAGGCCGAGTGCGTTTCGCATCAGTGCCAAATCAGAGCTGGCGTCGTCGCGTGCATTGGCCGCCGTTTCTTCCCGCTTGTAGTCCGGGTAAGCCGCCTGCTGTTCGGGCGAGAGGAGTGCTTTGATCTCTTCTTCCGGGTTATCGGCCGGTTTTCGCATCTCAACCATTTCTTCGGCGGTCAGCTTGCCCGTGAGGGCCTTTTGAGTGGTTTGCACGCCGGACTCGATTTTTCTCATCAGGACATCATGAACCGCCTGTTCCTGGTCGGCCGTGAGATTGAGTTTCTCCTTCATGCGCGCGATCTGGCCGAGCAGGTGTTGTTCGTGCCATCCTTTTGCCACCGCCAATCCACTGGCCATGGCGTTGGTAAGAATCGCGTTCTTCGGGTTATTCTTCTCGCGGTTCACCTCGTCTCTCAATTGAGCGGCCTCCGTTTCGGCGCGTTGACCGCTGCCCACGCGATTCCGGAGTTTGGCAACCTCCGACTGCAACCGGGCCTCCGCGCCGCGCAGTCGCTCAAGTTCCGCGCGGTCCACTTCGATTCTTCGCAACTGCTGAACCTCCTGGCGCAATTGGGGAATCTCTCCCGCCTGGGATTGCAATTGATTGTTTTCTCTGGCCAGGCGGTTGAATCGTGTTTGCTGCCACACCGGCACCGCAACGGCGGCGACGATCAAGGCGCTTGCGGCGGCGATTTTCAATTTGGCCATAGTCATAAGCTTGAGAACGGTGAATGCGGTTGGAGCGGCCGAGACGGTTACCGCTGCAGCGCCGGCGGCGACGCTGGCGGCCAGCCCGGTCGGGGCGGACACGACCGCGCCGGCGACGATCGCGGCGGCCAGCCCGGATGCCGTGCTCGTGATGCCGCGTTTCGCTAGCAGGGATTGCAGCTTGTCGAGCGCCCGGTCCACGCGCATCCTCGCTGCGTTTTCGTTGAGTCCGAGGGCGAGTCCAACTTCTTTGAGGCTCCGGTCCTCGAAAAAGCGAAGCACAACCGCCGCGCGGTCAACTTCACCCAGCTCGTGCATGGCGTTGTCGAGCACCGGCTGGACTTGATTCCAAACCGGATCGGACGAATCGGAGGAAAGCAGTTCGTTCATGGTCTGGGCCTCCTGTTCGCGTCGCTGCCACCGGTCTTCCGCGCGACGCGCATTCGCGGACATGTGGCGGACGCAGGTGTAGAGCCAGCCGGCAAGCGCCGGATGCCGGATGAGGCTGGAAGCTTTTCGGGCCAGTTCGGCAAATACTGCCTGCGTTATGTCTTCTGCCGAAGAAGCATCGCCGTGCGCCTCGCGCAGCGCCGCGGAGTACACCAGGTCGATATGCCGTTGCACCAGTTCCGTGAACGCGCTTTCCGAGCGGTCTTGAGCGTAACTTCGCAGCAGTTCAGTGTCACTTTGCATTGGCCTTCATTAGTATAGTGTGCGCTGACGGGAAAAACCGCACAAAGAAAAGTGGTTCCCAGACGTCTCACGCGGCGCAACATCAAGGTTGGCTTTTGCTACACATTGGGGCATAAACCGCTCACCAATCCGAAAGACAACTATGAACACGCCATTACTTCTCTGCTTCAGCTTGTCTGTTTGCCTCGTCAGATTCACCGCACTCGCCCAGGCGCCCTCCACCAACCGCCCCGCATTCACGCCGCCGCCCAATTCGCCCGAGGTCCACGCTGATCGCACCGTCACATTCCGCGTGCGCGCTCCGAAAGCGACCGAAGTCTCCGTCTCCGGCGAATGGCCCGGCGGCGCGAAAGCGCTGACGAAAGGCGACAACGACGTTTGGAGCGTCACGCTCGGTCCGCTCGAACCGGACGTTTATGGTTATACCTTCTCCATCGATGGCTTTCGCACGCTCGACCCGGTCAACCCAGGCGTGAAACCGATGCGCTCGCCGACCACCAGCGTTCTTGAAGTGCCGGGCAAACCCCCGCGCATCTGGGAATTTCAGGACGTGCCGCATGGCGCGGTGCGTTTGCACGATTATCAGTCGAAGTCGCTCGGGCGCCTGCGTCATCTGCGTGTCTATACGCCGCCCGGCTACGACCGCGGCGGCCGGCGTTACCCGGTGCTCTACCTCTTTCACGGCGCCGGCGACAACGACGCCACCTGGACCGCGTTCGGCCACGCGCACTGGATTCTCGACAACCTCATCGCCGCCGGCAAAGCGAAGCCGTTGATGGTGGTAATGACCGATGGCCACGCGACGGCGCCGCAATTCACGGGCGTATCCGGCACGAACATGATTTCACGCAACGTATCGGACTTCGAGCGCGACCTGCTGGGCGACGTGCTCCCGTTCGTCGAAGCGAATTATCGCGCGCGCAGGGAGGCCGCAAGCCGGGCGATTGCCGGCCTTTCGATGGGCGGCGGCCAGTCGCTGACCATCGGGTTGAACCATCCCGAGCTGTTCGGTTGGGTGGGCGGATTCAGCTCCTTTGTTCGCGACCCGCAAACCGTCCTCGCCAAGGCGCTGGCCAATCCGGAAGCGACGAACCGGAAACTTCACCTGCTCTGGATCGCCTGCGGCAAAGACGATCGCCTGGTCGAGAACAGCCGGCAGTTTGGCGAGGTGTTGAAGAAAAACGGCATCCGCCATGAATTCCACGAAACCGAAGGCAACCATAGCTGGCCGGTGTGGCGGCGGTATCTGGCGGACTTTGCGCCGTTGTTGTTCAACAGTTCAAACTGACCGACGAGCGACGTCGGGTGCGAAACCAATTCTAGCAAGCCGCTTCAGATATGCTATGATGGCGACCATGACAATTGAGCAGTTGAAAGGCGTCGTTCATTCCGACCGGGAAATCATGGGCGGCACGCCAGTGTTCGTCGGAACGCGTGTGCCACTGCAAAACCTCATTGATTATCTGGAGGGCGGTGAATCCATTGAGGACTTCCTCGACGGTTTCCCTTCGGTGAAACGCGAGCAGGTCATCGCCGTGATTGAAGCCGCGAAGCTGAAGATGCTCGAGACCGTGGGCGATGCGCATCCTCATTGACGAATGCCTGAACTGGCGGTTGGGACGCGCCTTGACTGGCCACTACGCGACTTCTGTGCAGCGGATGGGATGGAGCGGAATTAAGAATGGACAACTGTTGGCCCTGGCCGAACAAAACCAGTTCGACGTTTTCCTGACCGGCGACCGCAACCTGGCTTTTCAGCAAAACACGACACAATTTCGCATCGCGGTGATGGTGTTGGAGGCCGGCGGAATTCAACTTCAACATACGCTGCCATTGATGACGAAGGTGGTTGCGCTGCTGCCGACGCTTCAACCCGGGCAAGTCGTCAGGGTTCGGACGTAAGTGGTGCGAAGCAAGATGACAGATAACAGAGGACCAAGAAGACGTTCTCAAAATGGCAAACGCGCGGCAATTCGACGATCTTTTTTTAATTCAAGTTTGCAGCGGAAAATGGGCAGTGGTTCAGCACACTGTTTTAGGAGCATGAGTTTCAATCGCACGGTGGTGAATCTTTTCTCGATCATTGTCCTGCTCGCCCCAGTATGCGCAACGCGTGCCCAAACCCCCAGCCCCAGCAGGATCAGCGCGCACCTGATTAATGACTACACCGCCGGCGCGTCGAACATCATCGCCGGGCACCCGCGCGTGCTGAAGATCCTCGATCTCGGCTCGGGCATGGTGCAGGCCGCGCGGGCTTACAAGGCCGGCACGCCCGACGGCAAACTCGTCCTGCGCCTCTACACGCCCAGGAGCTATCCTATCACCGACGATCCCGGCGCCAGCGCAATGGATTTCTGGACCACCGTCCTGCAACCGCCGTTGAATGCGCTTTCCGCTTCGGACCGCGCGTTGATTGATTATGTCGAAGGCCCGAATGAAGGCGACAGCACGCCCACTTGGCAATCGTTGCAGGCGGCGCAATGGTTCACCGGGTTCTGGACCAACCTGGCGCCGTTGATCGCGGCGGCGAACTTCAAGCCGTGCATCGGCAGCATCGCCGTGGGCAATCCGCCGGGCACACCGACCGAGATTCAAAATTACATCTCGACGTTTGTGCCGGCGTTGCGCCAGGCGAAAAGTTTCGGCGGCGCGTGGAGTTATCACGCTTACACACTCAATTACACGACCGACGCCAGCGTCGAGTATTATTATTCGCTGCGATACCGGCAGTTTTACAGCCAGTTCGCCTCGCAATATCCCGATCTTGCCGACCTGCCCCTCATCCTCAGCGAAGGCGGAGTGGATCAGAGCGGCACGCCTGCGACCTCGGGCTGGCAGGCGCGCGGAACCGCGGCCGATTACGAACGCTGGCTGAACTGGTTCGACCATCAACTCGCGCGGGACAGCTACCTGCTCGGCTGCACGCTGTTTGAAATCGGCAATCCGACGGGTTGGTCGTCGTTTGACCTGGAGCCGATCGCGGGCTGGTTCGGAAATTATTTAACCGCGCCGACGACTCCGCCGCTTGCGCCGACGGGTCTTTCCGTCGTTGCCGCGAATGCGACTGCGCTCCTCACCTGGACTTCGGCGCCATTGACCCCGACGACTTACGCCGTGAAACGGTCGCCGGCGAGCGGCGGGCCTTACGCAACCGTCGCCACCAATGTCACCGAGGGCATAACCGCGACGACTTACACGGACGCGACGGTCGCGAGCGGCGGCACGTACTACTACGTGGTGTCGGCCGTGAATGCGGCGGGTGAAAGTCCGAACTCAAGCGAGGTCTCGATTACCCTGCCGGACGTGAGTCTGCCCGATGTCATCGTGACCGCGGTGACCTGGACGCCGAACCCGGCGTATGCGAACAACAATGTGACTTTCAGCGCGACCGTGAAAAACCAGGGCACCGCGCCGACGCCATCGGGCACGATTCTCGGCATCGGGTTCAGCATCGACGGCGGACCGAACGTAACCTGGTCGGGCGGCTACACCGCGTCGGTGGCGCCGGGCGCATCCGTCACGTTGACGGCGAATGGCGGCCCCACGGGGTCGAGCACGTGGATAGCGACACCGGGCGTGCACACACTGACGGCGACTGCGGACGACATCAATCGTTTTGCCGAGAGCAACGAGGGCAACAACGCGATGAGCGCGAGCCTGTCGATATCGTCGGGGCCGCCGAAGATCGGGCCCGTCAGCGTCACGACGAACAACACGGTCAGCTTCACTTTCAGCGCGACCGCCGGCATTTCGTATCAGGTTCAATTCAAAAACAGTCTGGGCGAGACCAATTGGCCGGCATTGGGCCCGGACATTATGGCGGTTTCGAATGCGGTTGCTGTCTCGTATAATCTGAACGGTGGAAGCCAGCGGTTCTATCGCGTGCTGCAACTGAATTGATTCCGGCACGCCCCGCGAAATGCCCGCAAGCCGCGCAAATTTCCCGGCGAGACCGGCAAGGAAGGCAGCGCGGAATTTTCGGGATCGGAAAGAACAATGGCAATGTTTCACAACACCATTCGCATCGAGCCGATGGCCGAAGAGCACATTCCCGCCTTCCGGGAATGTCTCGATGCGGTCGCGCAAGAACGTCGTTATCTCGCGCTCACCAGCGCGCCGGCGCCAGAGTCAGTTCGGGAATTCATCCGGTCGGCCATCGCGCGCGGGGTCCCGCAGTTCGTGGCCCTTGACGGCCAAAGCGTGGTCGGCTGGTGCGATGTGTTTCCCAACGAAAAGGAAGGGTTCACTCACACGGGGCGTCTGGGCATGGGTGTGCTGCGCGAATATCGCGGACAAGGAATCGGAAGACAGCTCGCGATGAAGGCGATCGAGCGTTCAAAGGAGATTGGCCTGGAGCGAATCGAACTGGACGTCTATGCCTCGAACAAACCCGCCATTGCTCTCTACGAAAGCCTCGGGTTCGCGCTCGAGGGAGTGAAAAAGAAAGGCCGGAAGGTCGATGGACTTTACGACGACGTGATTCAGATGGCATTGCTCGTGTGATCGGCGCAGGGCAGCCAAGAGGAGACAAACATCGCGGGTGTGCCGATAGGGTGGCGGTCCGTGGTTCAACCTCCCTGCCTTCGCGGGCCGTTTTACGGCTCAACTTGCGTGAGCGGACGGTGTCGCGGAATCTTCGCCTTGAAATCGCCCAGGCTCGGCCATTCGGTGGGTTGATCGAGGTCCACCTCGGCCACTGCGACCGTTCCCCATTCTTTGGCCAGAGCGATGGTTTGGCCGGTATGATCGAAGACGGCCGAGACCATCCAGTTGTGCGACAGGTCCTCGTAGGTGCTGCTGACGACATAGACGTGGTTCTCCGCCGCGCGGGCACGGGCCAGCTCCGGATTGCAGCCCCACACAGGCCAGGCGATCACTTCCGCGCCGCGGTTGCTCAGCTCGCGCGCCACCTCGGGGAAGAAACCGTCGTAACACACCATCATACCCACCTTGCCGAAGCGGGTCGGAAAAACCGGATATTCCGATCCCGGCGCGACGCCGGCGTCCACCTCGTTGCTGGGCAGAGTAACCTTGCGAAATTTTCCGACGAGCGAGCCGTCCGGCCCGAGGAGCACAGCCACGTTGTAAACCAGGTGCCCGGCCTTCTCATACAATCCCGCCACGATGTAAAGGTTGAGCCGCCTCGCCAGCGCGCCGAAAAACTCCGTGGACGGACCCGGAATCGGCTCAGCCGCTTCCTCCGGCTTCAAACCGGTGCCGTAATAGGTCAGTGTCTCCGGCAGCACAACCAGGTCAGCCTTCTGTCGCGCGGCTTCCTCGATCAACGGCGCGAACAGGCGGCGATTTGCGTCGGGCGTCTTCCCTTTCGGTTGGAGGTGGATGGTCGCCAGGCGAACTTTCCGCTGCGGCAGCGCGTCGGTCTCACGGAGGGACGCGTCGCTCCATTCAATCCGCGCACGCGGCGCCCAAAGAAGGTATAATTCGACGCGCGCCTGTTTCGCGTCACGCGGGGCGCGATAAACACCCGACACTTCCGTCCAGCCGCGGGCATCCGTTTCCTTGTCCACCGGATGTTCCGCCTCGGCCACGGCGCGAAAACCGGCCAGATAATTGGTGACCAGCGTGCGGTTTTCTGCAACCTTTTTGCCCGCCGCATCCAGCCAGTTCACTTTGACCAGCGCGCTGCGCCGGGGGGAAGGGACGTTCGTGGTCCGGCGAAAAGCCTGGAACCGATAAACCCGCTCTCCTTCGACCGGAAATGCCCTGGTCCAGCAACCGTGCAGACCCTCGCGGTCGTCCGCTTCGATGATAAAACTGCCCTGTCCACTGCGGCCGCCGTGCGGATCGAAGGTGAATCGTGGACGGACCTCGTCACGCGGCGCGAACCTTTCCCAACCTTCCGGCGCCTGCGCCACGCTCGAGGGTGCCGGTCCCGGCGTGGAATCGCTGCGGGCGCTCACGCCGACGAGCAAGGCAAATGCGGCGGCTGACGGAACAAAAAGCTTTCGCAGCATGAACCTATTCTAGCCGATGCCGGGGACGCAGGCAATCGCGAAGCGGTTGCGCACATTCCCGGCTATTTCACCCTGGCCGCCTTTACCATTTCCGCGACGAAATCGTCCACCTTCCATTCGTTGCCGGTGAAAACTTTCTGAATGCGACCCTGGGCGTCCACCACGACCGTGCGAAGGTTGTGATTGAAGCCGACCCCTTCGCGCGGGAATATCAGACCGAACTGTTCGGTAATGGCGTCGATCTCAATGAGCGCACCGGTGGCAAAGCTCCAGTGATTCGTGTCGTAGTCGTACCGTTTCGCGTAGTGTTTCAAGACCTCGGGCGTGTCGTGTTCGGGGTCGAACGAAATCGAGAGCAGGCGCCAGTTGTTCGGCGCGTCCGGCAGCGAGGCAAGTTTCTTGTAGGCATCGGCGAAATTGCTCGACATGCGCGGGCAAAAATTCGGGAACGGACAGCGCGTGTATATGAATGTGAACGCCAGCGCCTGGCCTTTAAAATCGGCGACATGAATGGCCTGGCCGAGTTCGTTGGTGAACGGATAATCGGGCATCGCCTCGCCGACGTCCAACGGGTCCACGATGCGCACGCGGCGAAACGTCTCGCGCTGTGGCGGCGGTTCGGTCGCGTTGGTTGTGCCCAGCCTGGTGAGTTGTTCGATCCAGCCTTCCTTGTCGGTGACGAGCATCCGAAACCCGACTTCGTCGCCCGGCCGCAGGCCGGCCAATTCATTCGTGTTTTTCACTTCGAACGGCATCGTCATCGCCGCCATGTAATTCGGGATTTCCTCGTGCCGGATGAGGACGGTTTTGCCGTCCGGTTTCAATTCCTTGACCACGCCTTTGACGTTGAAAATCTGCGTGCTGGTTTGGGAAGCCGGTTCGGGTGACGCGCCGGTCTTCTCGTCGGCGGTGTTTCTGGCGCAGGACGCGACGGCGACGGCGAACAGCGCGATAATCAGCCAGGTGAAAGGTTTTCGCATAGCCACACGGTCCATTTGAATACTTGGACAGCGGATTGGCAAGGCTGCACGAATGGGTACAATTATTGTTATAGCTATAACATATTTTGTACCCTGTCCCGCGCGGATTGGGCGGGCGGGCAGCGGAAGTCATTCCCGCATTCCAATTCCTTATTTCCTTATTTCCCCGACACACCAACTCCCCAATCCCCCGCGTTTGCGCGTCAAACCTTTGACATGCGGCGTCCAAACTTTATCCTGCCAGCATGTATGTGATCAAAGTGCCGCTGGGCGTGCGGAGCTACACGATTTCGATCGGCAACCACCTGCTCCCACGGCTCGGGCACGAATGCAAACGGCTTTATCTCGGCCAGCGTTGCGCAGTGATCACCGACCGCAATGTGGCGCTCCACTACGGCGAGGCCGCGGTGGAGTCGCTCAAAATGTCCGGCTTCGAGCCGATCCTGATTACCGTTCCAGCGGGCGAAACGGCCAAGAGCCTGAAGGTCGTGGCCTCGTGTTACGATCAACTCGCGGAGCATCGACTCGAACGCAAATCGTTCGTTGTGGCGCTGGGCGGCGGTGTGGCCGGGGACCTTGCCGGGTTTGTCGCCGCGACCTACCTGCGCGGCATTGATTTGGTGCAGGTCCCCACGACGCTGTTGGCGCAGGTGGACAGTTCGGTCGGCGGCAAGGTCGGTGTGAATCTGAAGGCGGGAAAGAATCTGGTCGGGGCGTTTTATCAGCCGCGGTTCGTGTTGTGCGATCTGGACACGCTGGAGACACTGCCGGTGCGCGAGTATCGCGCCGGTCTGGCTGAGATTGTCAAATACGGCATCATACACGACGTGGAATTGTTCAAGCGTCTCGAACAAGTCATGCCCAAGATGCTCCAGCGCGAGCCGGACACGCTCTCCTCGGTGGTGGCGCGTTGTTGCCAGATCAAGGCCGGCGTGGTGGGACAGGACGAGACGGAAAGCGGTCTGCGCGCGATCCTGAATTTCGGCCATACCATCGGCCACGCGCTCGAAGCGATCTCCGGTTACGGCAAATTCCTGCACGGCGAAGCCATCGCCATCGGCCAGGTGTTTGCCGCCCGGCTTTCCGCTGAATTGCTCGGGTTCCCGCAGCGCGACGTGGAACGGGTTGCCGGCCTGTTCGACAAGGCCGGGTTGCCGACCCACGTGAAGTTGAATCCCGTCCAGCGCGAGAAACTGTTTGAGGCGATGCAGCTCGACAAAAAAGTGAGCGCCGGCATCATCAAGTTCGTGCTGGTGAACAAAATCGGCCAGGTCTCATTCGGGCAGGCCGTGCCGCTCGACATGGTCGAAAAAACCCTGGCTGAACCGCCGATCCAGACTGCGGGCCCGGAACAGTCGGCCGGTGCCAATGCCGCTCATTCCGCGCTCCGCGCCCCGCACCCTGCGTTTTAACATGGCTGCCGTCAGCGAAACGATCGTGCGCGAGTATTTCGAGCTGCAGGGGTTCTTTGTCCGCCAACAACGCAAATACATCGCGCCGACGCGCCGGGAGGAAGAGGAGGTGGATTTTTTTGTCTTGAATCCGCGTCACACACCGGCGTCAGGGCCATTGCCGTTCGTGCTGACTTCGGATGATTTGCCGGCGGTTGCCCGCGCCGTGGTGGTGGTCAAAGGCTGGCACACCGAAAGTTTCAGCTCGGCGGTGCTGGCCAACGCGCCGGAGATATTCCGGTTTGTCGAGCCGCCCGTGTTTCAGCGCGCCGCCAAGGCGTTTGGCGGAGACAGCGCGCCGACGAAAATCCTGGTGGTGCCCGCGCTGCCGCAGAACCGGGAGGCCCGCGACGAGAGCATCGAACTGTTGAAGAGCAAAGGCGTGGACGCGATCATTCCATTTCACACCATGCTGGCCGACCTGATCGATCAAATCGAAGTCAACCGGAACTATCAGAAATCCGACCTGTTGCAGGTGATCCGGATCCTGAAAAATTACGACTTTTTCAAGGAACCGCAGTTGGAGTTGTTCAAGTCGAAACGGAGAAAGAAGAAATAACCGGCCGGCTTTCCGGTTTCCAAATCCACACGTTTGCGCTAGGCTCCCGCGCGTCTATGGTCCTGGTCATCGACAACTACGATTCGTTTACTTACAATCTGGTCCAGTATCTGGGCGAGATGAACGTCGAGATGCAGGTCCATCGCAACGACCAGATCAGCCTCGACCAGATCCGCGAGTTGAACCCGGACCGGATCCTCATTTCGCCGGGGCCGTGTTCGCCGCGCGAATCCGGCTTGTCGAACGACATCATTCGCGAGTTTGGCCGAACGACACCCACCTTCGGCGTCTGCTTGGGACACCAATGCATCGGCCACACTTTCGGCGCAAAGGTCGTCGTGAACTACCGGATGATGCACGGCAAAACGTCGCTGATCAAGCACACCGGCAAGGACCTGTTTGAAGGCATGCCAAATCCGTTTGCCGCAACTCGCTACCACTCGCTCGTCATCCAGCGCGACACGCTGCCGGATTTTCTCGAAGTCACCGCCGAGACCGACGAAGGCGAGATCATGGGCATCAGGCACCGCGACCTGCCCATCTGGGGCGTGCAATTTCACCCGGAAAGCATCCTGACCGAAAACGGGCGGACGATTCTGAAAAACTTTCTGAAGCTGGGAAAACCGGCGAAGGGTTAAAGCGTTGAAGCGTTAAAACGTGAAAACGTGAAACGTTGAATCGGGTGATGCCAGCGATCATGACCATGCAGAATCTCTCATTGATTTTCCTCGGCCTGGTAACGGCGCCATTTCTCCGGGCGAACGAGAACTGGCCGCAGTTCCGCGGGCCGAACGGCGATGGGCGCTCGGACTCGGCCGGCCTCCCGCTGACCTGGAGCGAAACGGAACATGTGAAATGGAAGACGCCGGTCCATGGCAAGGCCTGGTCGTCGCCCGTCGTCCTCGGTGACCAGGTGTGGCTCACGACGGCGACGGAGGACGGGCACGAATTGTTCGCCGTCTGCGTCGATCGCGACAGCGGAAGAATTCTGCGGGACCAGAAATTGTTCGAGGTCGAGAAGCCGCAATTCTGTCACCCGTTCAACAGCTATGGCTCGCCGACGCCGGTGATCGAGGAAGGCCGCGTGTACCTGACCTTCGGTTCGCCGGGCACGGCCTGCCTCGACACGAAGACCGGAAAGGGGCTCTGGGAGCGGCGCGATCTGGTGTGCAATCACTATCGCGGGGCGGGCTCTTCGCCGATCCTCCAGGACGGCCTGCTCATCATGAATTTCGACGGCAGCGATTACCAGTTCGTCGTCGCGCTGGACAAACACACCGGCAAAACGGTTTGGAAGACCGATCGCTCCATGGACTTCAAAGACCTTGGGCCGGACGGCAAACCGCAGACGGAAGGGGACCTGCGCAAGGCCTTTGCCACGCCGCACGTCGCCAGGTTCGACCATCAGTTCATCCTCATCAGCCAGGGGGCAAAGGCCACCTACGCTTACCAGCCGCTGACCGGCAAAGAAATCTGGCGCGTGGAGGAGCGCACCAGCCACTCGGGCGGCACCCGGCCGCTGACCGGTTTCGGAATGATCTTCGTGCCGACCGGTTGGTCCCAGGGCCAGGTTCTCGCCATCAAACCGGGAAAATCCGGGGAGGTGATCGACGCCAATGCGGACTCGACCGCCGGCCTCAACCCGCAGTTGCAAATCGCCTGGAAAACGAAACGCAACGTGCCCAAAAAACCGTCGCTCCTGCTGGTGAACGATTTCCTCTTTGGCATCGACGATGGGGGCGTGGCCGGTTGTCTCGAAGCAAAAACCGGCGCCGAAGTCTGGCGCGAGCGTGTGGGGGGCAACCACTCGGCGTCACCGGTGTCCGCCGAAGGACGCCTCTATTTTTTCAGCGAAGAAGGCCAGACGACGGTGATCGACGCCGGCCGCGAGTTCAAGGTGCTCGCGGAAAACAA
>DASPXS010000084.1:0-39972 GCA_035637175.1 Haliangiales bacterium
CGTGCCGGAGTGGATTCGCGGCGACGCCAACCAACCGCCGCCGCCCGGCGAACGCAAGTGGGGCCGTAACCGGGAGTGGCCGCACCTCAACAACGCGGACATCATCTCCATGCCGGACAAATGGGAATACCCGTGGTATGCCGCGTGGGACCTGGCGTTTCACTGCATCCCGCTGGCGCTGGTGGATGCCGAGTTTGCCAAGAGCCAACTCGTCCTGCTCACCCGCGAGTGGTACATGCACCCGAACGGCCAGCTCCCCGCCTACGAGTGGGCCTTCGGCGACGTGAACCCGCCCGTCCATGCCTGGTCCACCTGGCGGGTCTTCCAGATGGACCGCAAGCAGCGCCGTGTCACCAATCCCGATGATCCCGGCGACCTCGCCTTCCTCGAACGCGTCTTTCACAAGCTCATGCTCAACTTCACCTGGTGGGTGAACCGCAAGGATGCGCAAGGCCGGAACATTTTTCAGGGCGGCTTCCTGGGCTTGGACAACATTGGCGTGTTCGACCGCAGCGCCCCGCTGCCGACCGGCGGGTTCATTAATCAGGCCGACGGCACGGCGTGGATGGCGATGTATTCGCTCAACCTCATGCGCATCGCCCTCGAACTCGCGCGCCACAACAAAGTCTATGAAGACATCGCAACCAAGTTCTTCGAACACTTCCTGCACATCGTCGAAGCGATGAACAATGTCGGCGGCGAAGACATCGGGCTGTGGGTTGATCAGGACCAGTTCTACTACGACGTGCTCAACCTGCCCGATGGCCGCATGGTACCGCTCAAGGTCCGCTCGCTGGTCGGCCTTATCCCGCTCTTCGCCGTCGAAGTGCTCGAGTCCTCGCTCCTCGATGAAGTGCCTGCGTTCACCGAACGCTTGAACTGGTTCCTCAACTACCGTCCCGACCTCGCCAGGCTCGTCTCGCGCTGGAACGAACCCGGGATGAAACAGCGCCATCTGCTCTCGCTCCTGCGCGGCCATCGCATGAAATGCCTGCTCCGCCGGATGCTCGACGAGACGGAGTTTCTCTCCGACTTCGGCGTGCGCGCCATCTCACGGAATCACCTCGAACATCCCTACGAATTCCACACCAACGGCAACACGATGAGCGTGGATTACCAGCCTGCCGAGTCGAACTCCGGGTTGTTCGGGGGCAACTCGAACTGGCGCGGCCCGATCTGGATGCCGGTGAACTACCTGCTCATCGAGTCGCTGCAGAAGTTCCACCACTACTACGGCGACGATTTCAAAGTCGAGTGCCCGACCGGCTCCGGCCAGTTCCTCGCCATCAGCGGGGTGGCTGACGAACTATCGCGCCGCCTCTCACGCCTGTTCTTGAAAGGCGACGACGGTCAGCGCCCCGTGCTCAAGTATCATCCCAAGCTCGCGACCGACCCGCATTTCAAAGACTACGTGCTCTTCCACGAATATTTCCACGGCGACAACGGCCGCGGCGTTGGCGCGAGCCATCAGACCGGCTGGACGGGGCTTGTGGCGAAACTGCTTCAGCCGCGAAGCGAGACGATAAAGCCCAAAGCAAAGAAGCGTCCCGCTCGCATTGTCCGGGAGCATGAGCATGCGCCTGCGATGACGTGAACGGAGCGCGGCTCTGTGAGCCGCAGCAATTTGAACAACGGAATGGTTTTTGGAACTTCAACAACGTCTGTCGCTGTCGAACAAGCTGCGGGTCATAGACCCGCGCTCCCCCAATACTGATGAATCTGCGGGCCAGACTACTCGTAAGTTCGGCGACGGGTGTCTCCCTCTCCTCGCACCAGGGAGGAGAGGCCGGGGGAGAGGAGGGCCGTGCTTATTCGATTTCCCCTCTCCCTGACCCTCTCCCCACTCCTCCGTCGTGGGGAGAGGGAATTCACCGCGCTTTGTCGCGTATCCCACGGTCTCCTCAGTAATGTTCTCCGCCCTCCAACGGCACTGGCCCGAATACCTCATCGAGGCGTGGGCGTTGGGGACGTTCATGGTCTCCGCCGCGTTGTTCACCACGTTGCTCGAATATCCCGGCTCGCCGGTCCATCAGCTCATTCCGAACGGGGCCGCGCGCCGTGCGCTCATTGGCCTGGCGATGGGCCTGACGGCCATCGGCCTCATCTACTCGCCGTGGGGCCAGCAATCCGGAGCCCACACGAACCCGGCGACGACCCTGACCTTCTTGCGCCTCGGCAAGATTCGGCCGTGGGACGCCACATTCTACATCGCGGCACAGTTTGTCGGTGGAGTCTGCGGCGTGCTCGTCTCGAAGCTCCTGCTGGGCGGCATCCTGGCGCATCCCTCGGTGAGTTACGTAACGACTGTGCCCGGCCCGGCGGGCGCCGGCGTCGCCTTCGTTGCCGAGACGGTCATCGCCTGCGGCATGATGCTGATGGTGCTGTGCGTCACGAACACGCCGCGCGTCGCGCGTTTCACAGGACTGTTCGCCGGCGCACTCGTCTTTCTCTACATCACCTTCGAGTCGCCTCTCTCCGGCATGAGCATCAACCCGGCGCGCACCGCCGCATCCGCACTGCCCAGTGGCATCTGGACGAGCGGCTGGATCTACTTCAGCGCGCCGGTCCTCGGCATGTTGCTCGCGGCGCAGGTCTATCGCGGTTGCAGCGGTTCGTCCCCTCTCGCCTGCCCGAAACTTCACCACGGTACGAAGCAACGCTGTATCTTCTGCGGCCGGCCAGGACAGGTGAAAGGGGTCACGGAAGCCACTGTCTGTAAAGCAGGCTGTCCCCAGCCCGCCGCGAGGATCTCCGGCAACGATTCCCCGGCGCGCTGAACTACTATCCATAAAAGTCTTCGCAGCCTGCGCAAATTTTTCGGAACGCGGCTCTCTGAGCCGCAGCAACTCCGCAGGCACAACAGGTCTCGGGTCGCCCCATACCCTGCTTGCGGGCGAGCCTGCCACGGGTCACGGACGTCACAGACCCGCGCTCCGATTCGGTTCCGACTCCGCCGCGCTGCGGATAGCGCGCCCCACGTTGCACCTCCGACATTTGTCCCGCCTTGTAAGGCTTCGCCCACGGCCGCGACTCATTGAGCGCATGCCGTTGCGGCCCGTTCGCGCGGCAAGAAACGACAACAATCAACCATCACAACAAGACCAAATGAAACAGACACTCCTCACATCGTTCGCCGCGTTCGCGCTGCTGGCCGCCACCAGCGTGTGGGCGGGCGACAGTCACACCAGCGGCAAGTTCGAAGGCGGAAAAGCCAACAAAGGCACCGTCACGCACACCGTCCAAAACGGGAAGAACATCCTGACGCTCTCGGACGATTTCGTGACGCCCGACACCCCGGCGCCGCATTGGCAGGTCGTGGACTCGCGCGGTAACGCCTACCTGCTCCAGCGTTTGAAAATCAAAGGCGACAAGTACAACAAGAGCATTACGGTGCCCGCTTACGTCCACGACATCGCCAGGGTGCAGATCTGGTGCGCCTGGGCCGAGGCGAACCTCGGCGAAGCGTCGTTCGACAAGCCGGTGCAGTTGGCCGGCAAATAAGGTTCGGGTCGTTAAACCGTTGAACCGTTAAATCGGGTGAACATCGCCGCCCTGATAATCCCGGCGTCGCGTCATCGGCGCCGGGTGTCGCACCAAGATGAAAGATCCACTCCGAAAGGACAAATCATGAAGAGATGCATTTGGCTAACGTCGGCCTTGTCATTCGTGGCGATAATCACGATGAGCAGCGAAGCCGGATCGCCAACCAACGACGTAACATTCATCGACAGCGACAAAGTCGCTGCCGCCTTTGCCAAGGGAACGCCGCTGCTGGAGAGCGACAAATTCAAAGTTCACGCCAGCCGCCGCGACGCTCCGGGCGTCGCCGAGATTCACACGCGCGACACGGACATCATTCACGTGCTCGAAGGCTCCGCGACGCTCGTGACCGGTGGCACGGCCGTGGAGCCGAAGACCATCGCAACAGACGAAATTCGCGGGAAGGAAATCCAGGGAGGCGAGAGCCGTCGCATCGGCGGGGGCGACGTGATCATCATCCCGAACGGCGTGCCGCACTGGTTCAAGCAGGTGGACGCTCCGTTGCTCTACTACGTGGTAAAGGTGAGGAAATGACCGACTGGCCGGCGGGGCGGGGCGACGGCGATACGCAGTTCCACACTTTGCAAAGTGTGAAACCAGATACCGCCGCCCTTCGAATTTCCAGCCCGGCGTTTCGGATTGGCTCAGGCGCGTCCGCGAAGTTCGTCCATCAAACGGAGGATGCCTTCGCGGATCTCAAACATCTCCTTCCGCGCCTCCGGGGTCTTTCTGTCCGCGCTGTTGCTGCTCGATGGCCCCGGCGAGTTTCCGCATGAAATCATCCATGCCCGCGGCAGCTTGCTTCGCGCGCTCCGCGTCTTCCTCCGGCGACATCCGTCATTCCGGCGCGGAAATCGTCACTTCATAATCCGCGCTCTCAATCACCACGCGGCCGTTCGCCTCGCTGAACCATTCGAGATAGAGGCTGTTCGCCATGTGCTCCGGTGGCTTGGCCTTCCGGCGGATCATTTCCAGCGCCTTCTCCAGGGGCACGTCAAACACGCGCACCTTCCGCGACGCCGTCAAATCACCGATGCTGCCGCGCTGGACGGGATTGAGGGAATCAAGGTGGGGATGCGGAATCCGCTGTTGCGGATTGGTGAACGTGAGCAGGCAACCGGCGAGATCGGGCCAGGCGTTGCCCTGGAGTTCGAGCACCACCGGTTCGGCGCGGTCCTCGACCCAGATTTTGCCGCGCACGATTCCCTTCACGCGGTTGTCGATCTCACCGCGCACCACGCTGTCATGAATTCGAAAGGCCATGCGTCCGATTATTCCAGGCTTCTTTTGCAGTGCAATATTTCTGTGGAAACGGCTGCCGCACTTTGCTAGGAAGCCTTCATGCCCGACGACGCACCCGAGTTCTGCGATCCGGTCGAGGATTGTCCGGAGCGTTCGCCGCGCGAGATCCTTGCGCGCTGCGGTTACGCGCCCTTGCCGCCGTCCGAATTGGACGACCGGCAATTGCCCGGCCGACTGTGGGAATTGCTTTACGCCGCCGCGGCGCGCCGATTTTTCTTCTGCGGCACCGACCACCTGAGCGACCGCGAGCTTTACACGCTGATTTGGGAACAATGGCTCGACGAACCCACCGCCGACATCCCGCCCGAGGCCGAGATCAACACCACCACGATCGTCTCCGAGTACAACGCCCGCGGCATGACCCATGAAGAAATCTGGCTGCGATACTACGCCGATGAAGACACCCAAAGGCTTTTGCGATCGGACGATCCGTATATCGTCTTCCCGCCGCACGAGGACCCGCCTTACGACCGCGACGGATTTCTCCCCGAACCGCCGATTCCGCTCGAAGCCCACGCCGGCTGGCTGCCCGAAGACGATCCACCGGAGGAAGGGTCGGGCGACGAAGAGGACCCTTTGGGTCTGGCCGACGTGGACCGCGAAATCGCCGAGGCCACGGCGGAGCCCGCCGACAACGATTCACTGACCGACCCGCCGGATGCCGCGCTTGAGGAGCAGCTTCGCGCCGCTGAACCCGAAAACTGGACGCCACCCGCGAAACAGCTTGCTGACGAAAACATCCCGCTCCTGCCGCCCGAGGAAATCACGGACGAGACGCTCACGCCCATCCTTTGGGAACTGCTGCACAACCTCGCCCTGCGCGGCTTCTACGTCCTGCACACCGACCATCTGAGCGACCCGGAGCTCTACGCCGAGCTGTGGACACGGGGCCTGCGCGAGCCAGCGCACCTGCCCGGCCGCAATCCCCGCGGCGGCTGGTTCCACGACTTCCTCGGCAGTTGGGGCGAGGACGAAATGCAACTCTGGCTGCGTTACTACGCCGGCGATGAAGACCGCGCCAAACGCGCAAAGGAGTGTCTCAAGACCCCGTTGCCGCCGAAGGAAAAGCCCCCTTTCAACCGCGATTGGCGCCTGCCCAAGGGGCCATTCTGAAGTTTACTTTGGGGAACCTTCCGGCCATGTTTCCAGCGCGATGGAAGAGCCCACCTTGGCCGCCAAACAAATTATTCTTGGGACGGTGGACCCGGAGTAGCTCGTCCCTCCAGGTAAGGTTTCACCTCCCGTCTCGCCCAGCTCTATCCGCGCCGGAAGACAGCCAGTCCCACCACCGCTGCGAGGTAAACTGCGTAAAAGACCAGCAGGAGCACACCCTGCCGCCGCGTGACGCGGTTTTCGGTCAGAAGAACATAGAGCAGCAACACCATGCTCACCAGCAGCGCCGGGAAATTGAGCAGTTGCGTGGCCCGGTCCATGTCCACTTCGTGCAACGCCGCCGCTGTGCCGACGACGAGCGAGAGGTTGGCAATGTTCGCCCCGACAATGTTCCCCACCGCAATGTCGGATACATTCCGGCGCGACGAGGTGACGGCTGTGATGAGCTCCGGCAGGCTCGTTCCCACCGCTACAACCGTCAGGCCGATGACCATGGACGGAATACCCAGCGTTCCGGCGATGTTCACCGCGGCGTCCACGAGCAGCCGGCTGCCAAACACCACGATACCCGCGCCGAACAGGAACTGAATCGCCGTGCCCCATTTCGTTTTCAACCAGGCAAACCTGCCCTTGACCTCGCGTTCGATGGCCGTGGCTTCGGCGATGTCCGCAGGCCGGGTGTCGCGGCTGTGCCGCACAAAATCGTAAATGAAATAGCCTGCTCCCAAGACCACGAGCGACACGCCCTGCCAGCGCGAGAGCACGAGGTCGGTCGTCATCACCATGAGCAACAGTCCGAACAGTAACATCGCCACCAGCGGCACGCGCAAGGCCGGCGGATGCACATCAATGTGCTTGAGGGCCGCCGTCAGGCCGAGAATCAGCCCGATGTTGCACACGCACGAGCCGAGCGCATTGCCCACCGCCAGCCCCGACTCGCCCTTCGCGCCCGCCGTGATGGACACGACCAGTTCCGGCGATGTCGTCGCCAGGCTTACGAGGGTCGAGCCAATGACCACGCGCGGCATGCGGAGCAACTCCGCAATGCGCACGGCCGCGCTCACGAACAGGTCGCCGCCTAGGATGATGAGGGCGAGCCCGAGGATCAGAAGGAGCAATTGCAGCGGCATGGTCGGCGCTTCAGGTCCTGGCGGTCGGGCGCATGACCCGGCTTACGACCCGGCGGAGGGTGAGGCCCTGGAACAGGATCGAGAAAATGACGAGCACGTAGGTCACGGCGAGGACGAGGTCGCGTTCCCTGGCCGCAGGCAATGACAGGGCGAGCGCCACGGAAATGCCGCCGCGAAGCCCGCCCCAGGTCATGATCGTCACCGCGCCGGGGGTGAACTTCCGCCAGCGTCGCATCACGACGACGGGCAGGCCCACGCTCAGCCATCGCGCCAGCAACAACGCCGGGACGGCCAGGAACCCGGCGAACAGCACGTCGCGCGTGAAGGTGAGCACCAGCACTTCCAGCCCGATGAGCACGAACAAGAGGGCGTTGAGGATTTCATCGTTGAGTTCCCAGAACGTGTCCAGATGTTCGCGCGTCGTTTGGCTCATGGCAAAGCGCCGGCCATGGTTGCCGATCAGCAACCCGGCCACGACGATGGCGATGGGGCCGCTGGTATGAATTGCCGCGGCCAGGGTGTAACCGCCCACCACCAGCGCCAGTGTCAACAACACCTCGACCTGGTAGTTATCGACGCTCTTGAGCAGACGATAGGTCACCCAACCCAGCGCCAGGCCCAGCGCCGCGCCGCCCACGGCTTCTTCAAGAAAAATCGCGGTGATGTGTCCGAACGACGGCTGCTGTCCGCCCACGGCGATTTCATACACCACGATGAAGGCCACGACGCCGATGCCATCGTTGAAAAGCGATTCGCCCGCGATTTTGATTTCCAGCGTGGGCGGCACGTTGGCGCTCTTGAGAATGCCCAGAACGGCGATCGGATCGGTGGGCGAAATGAGCGCGCCGAACAGCAGGCACCAGGCGTAGGGAAGGTCGAGTCCCACCCAGTCGAATACGCAGTAAATCGCGGTGCCGAAGACAAACATCGAGATGACCACGCCGGCGACGGCCAAAGTGGTGATGACCCACTTTTGCTCGGCCAGGTCGTTCAGGTTGATGTGCAGCGAGCCCGCAAACAGCAGGAAGCAGAGCATGCCCTGCATGAGCGTGTTGTCGAAGTCCACCTGTTTGAGCAGCCGCTGCGCCGCCGGCGCGATGCTCACGCCCAGATGGTTCAATCCGATGAGGGCCAGCGACGCCACCAGCGCGATGAGCATCACGCCAATGGTGGTGGGCAACCTGATATAGCGGTAGTTCAAATAACTGAACAGCGCTGTGAGCGTCACGAGAATTGCGGTGATCTGGATGATCGTCACGGCAGTCGTTGGCGCGCGCAGTTGTAACGCAAGGCGCCCGACTTGTTAATTACTTTGTGTCGAAGGACCAATTCCGGGGCCCCGACACAGGACCGCTGCACCAAAAAACTTAAAGAAAACGTGGCGTAAAACGCAGCTCTCCGGTTATATTGGACCAACTCGCGCCGGCGCGGGAGACCGGCGACTTGGGATGCACGATTCGCGGCGTTTGCCGGTGCGGGTGAATTCAAATGAGTTCCATGCGGAATAATCGGGTGACCAATAAGCTTGTTCCTGGCGTGAATTGCTTTGGAGCCGCGGTTTTGCTCCTGGCGTTTCCGGCCCTGCATGCGTGCGTGCTGATCGCGAATTTCGTCGGGCATCTCTTCGTGCTCGGGCTTCAACTGGTCACCACTCGACTCCCGCGCATCAGCCTTCCCGAGCGGCGCCGAATCCGGCGTGAACCGTTTGTCTCAATCCACGTGCCCGCCCACAACGAACCGCCGGAATTGTTGATCCAAACATTGCGGAGCCTCAGCCGGATCAAATGGTCCCACTACGAGGTCTTGGTCATCGACAACAACACCAGCGACCCGCAGTTGTGGCGCCCGGTGGCCGAGATGTGCCGCGAATTGGGACAGCGCTTTCGCTTTTTTCACGTCGAAAATCTTGAAGGCTTCAAAGCCGGCGCCCTGAACTATGTCCGGCGATTCATGGATCCTGCCGCCGATTTCATTTTCGTCGTCGATGCCGATTACGTCGTCGAACGGGACTGTCTGCGCCGCGCTCTGGCGTACTGCACCGATCCAAACATTGGCCTCATCCAGTTCCCGCAGGAGTATCGCAATATCGGCCCGGGCAATTGCGGAGTGGCGCTGGATTTCAAACACTTTTTCGCGGCCTACATGAACATGGCCAATCGGCTGGAGTGCGTGCCGTCCACGGGAACGTTGAGCTTGATCAACGTGACGGCGCTGCGGGCCGTGGACGGGTTCTCCGAACAGATGATCACCGAGGATGCCGACCTCGGTGTCCGGCTGGCGCTGCGGGGTTACAAATGCATTTACATCCATGAGGTCATCGGCTGCGGAGTTCTGCCCCACGACCTGGAGAGCCTGAAAAAACAGCGTTGGCGCTGGGCGTTTGGCAACGCCCAGATTCTCAAATTGAACTGGTGGCGAATCCTCTCCAGCGGTGAACTGCGCTGGCGCCAAAAGCTGGGCTTCCTGGCCCACCTGACCGCCTGGTGCGACTTCAACCTCCTCCCGAGCCTGTCCTTGATCCTGCTGGCGCCGCTGGCGTTGTTTGATCTGCTCAGTCCCTTACAGTATTACCTCGTCGTCCTGTCCGGGTTTACGCTGGCGACGTTCATGGTCCTTCGGTTCGGCACGGTCTTCTACGGACTCCGGCGCGACGGGCATTCCCTGCGGGAAATCTGGCTGGCCTACTTCACGCACCTGGGTCTGGGATGGGTTTTCAGCGCCAGTTGGCTGAAGTGCCTCTGGAACCATCGATCGCCTTTTCTGCGGACGAACAAGTTTCTCTCCCGACGTGTGCCCGGCTTCATCCGTGCGGCCATCGTCGAGCTGGCCCTCGGTTGCGCGCTGCTGGCAGCCGGTGTCGTGCTCGCCGTCTCGGATTTTCTGGTCGGCCCATTGACCGCCTGCCTTATGTGCGCCGCCCGCTTCGCGGTTGTTTGGATCTGGCATCAGATGCGTCAAACGTTTCGATTGACCTGCGAGTTGCAGGAAGTGAGCGGTTCGGACCTGCTTCCGGTTGTTAGCGGACCGCGCTCGACAAGATCGCATCGGGGCAGAGTATCGCCCACCGAACGGGCGCAGGAAAAGCGACCCCGACTCGGGCACCACCTTAGCTTGCGCAAGGAGTAGAGGCAGCAAGCGACTGCCAGGATCCCGATAAAAGAGGCGACTCCCGCCGGGAGGGCAGCCTTCTGCCCGCTCCGCGTCGCACAAACTTTTGTTCCCATCCATGCAACTTTCTGTAAGGGATCATCGGGCACGGCGACCCACTCATGAATGCAAAAACCAAGTGCCTTCTTGAATGTGGTTGTAAGACGATTTGCCAGGGCTCGACGGCGCCTGAATCCCCGCCCGCCGGAAACCCCGCCATCCCCTTCCCATCGGGGAGATGCCGTTCGAGCCCTGCCTGCCTTTCGGAACGCGGACTTCAGCCCACATTACGGTGACCTTGCCGAGGGGGGAGCGGACTAAAATTGAAAGGTTTTATCCCAATTCCCGACTCAACAAAGCACAACGGTGCAACAATTGAAAAACGGAACAACGAACATGAAACACACTCTGCTCCATCTGGTCACAGTGCTTACGCTGGCGGGCGCTGCTCTGGCAGACCAAATGCCGGACCACAAAGTTCTCGTCCTGAAAAACAAGGACGGCGCCGCCATCCTCGGCTACGACGCGGTCGCTTACTTCACCGACAACAAAGCGGTGAAGGGCAACCCGAAGTTCCAATCCGAATACGAAGGCGCCAAATACTCCTTTGGCTCCGCCGAACACAAGGCGCTGTTCGACGCTAATCCGGCGAAGTATGCGCCGGCCTACGGCGGCTACTGCGGCTACGCGGCGAGCATCGACCGGCTCTCGCCCATCAGTCCGGAGTGGTACCAGTTCATCGACGGCCGGCTCATCCTGCAACACAACAAGAAGGCGTATGACAAATTTAACGCCGACCTGAAAGGAAACATCGTGAAAGCAGATCAATACTGGCCCGGTCTCGTCGTGCGCAATGGCACCGGCGGGAAGACGCTCGTGTTCACCGACAGGAAGGGCGTCGCGCTCGAAGGCTACGACCCGGTGGGCTACTTCACCGACGCCAGGTCAATGAAAGGGGACCCGAAGATCGAGGCGACCTTTAATGGCGCGCTCTACCACTTCGTTTCGCAGGAGCACCGCGAGATTTTCGAGAAGAACCCGGTGAAGTATGCGCCAGCCTATGGCGGTTACTGCGGTTACGCGGCGAGCATCGGCAAGGTGCGTCCGGCCAATCCGCTCCTGTGGTCTATCGTGGACGGCCAACTGATCGTGCAGCATACCAGGGGCGCGGTCGGGCTTTGGGAAAAAGACGTAGCGGGCAACAAGGCGAAGGCCGACAATTTCTGGCCGCGTCTCGTCGAGGTCAAAGCCGGCCGGAAGAACCCGGTGGACAGCTTGCTCGGCAAGTCCGTGCTGGCGGACTTGCGGTGAGCCAACCGTGTCGTGGTGCCTCGTAAGAGCGCCGCACTGCGAAAGTTAATACGGCGGCGCTCTCACGAGACACCCCTGCAAAAAGACCTGATCCCATGAACACGCATCTCAACAAAATCAGTTTCGCTCTCCTGCTCACTGCCGCCGCTGTTTTCGCCGGCGACAACGTGGCGACCAAACACACGCTCACCCTCGACGGCGCAAAGAAGGCCGCCGATGCCGCCGTGGCTTACGCCAGGGCAAACGGCGCCCCCGGCAGCGCCATCGCGGTTGTCGATGACGGCGGGCACTTGCTGTATTTCGTCCGGCTGGACGGCACCTTCACCGCCAGCCCCAACATCTCCATCGGCAAGGCGAAGACGGCGGTGCTGTTTAAGAAGCCGACCAAGGATTTCGAGGACATCATCAATAAAGGTCGGTTCGCCATGACGGCGTTGCCCCCGGACTTCACGCCGTTGCAGGGTGGCGTGCCCATCAAACAGGGCGATCACATCGTCGGCGCCATCGGTGTGAGCGGGGCGAAGAGTGCGGCGCAGGACGAAGAGGTGGCCTACGCCGGAGCGCATGCCATCGAAGACACCAAGACGGCGCAGAAATGATTTCGATCCCTCGACTATGCTGAGACTGATTTTGCCCAACCAGATTGGGTTAAATGCACCTTCGTCGGCTGCTGTTCCCTCTCTCTAGCTAAGAGAAAGGGATCAGCTTCCAGGGATCGTATTGTCTCACGCCTGTGCGGCGAGCGCAACGTTCGGATCTTCCAAAAGCCGGAGGACGGTTCACCCTCTCCCCTGGGCAGAGGTTCGGGGTGAGGGAACAAAGCGCAGTCCATCTTACGAACCAAGCACCCCGCACTCTTCCACAAACCTCCGTGACGATGCTGTTGCAGCAGCATTTGGAGTTTGATTTGCCCAGCCGGGGATGGTATTCAGGAGCGTCCCGATTTGCCTGAACCAATTGATGAAACCTCCAGTGGCGGAGAGCGACGCGGAACGGTTGCCGAACGAGTCTCGTGAAATGACGGGGTGGAAACGCTCCGAGGCATTGCTGCGCGCGCTCACTGAAGGGACTGCGGGAGTGACGGGCCGGGCGTTTTTCCACTCGCTCACGCAACACGTCGCAGAGGGATTGCGGGCGCGGTTCGCGTTCGTGGCGGAGTGTCTGCCGAACCTTCGCGCCCGCTCGCTGGCGTTCTGGATCGACGGCAAATTCGGCGACGACTTCGAATACGATCTGCGGGGCACTCCGTGCATGGAGGTGGCCAAGGGCCGCACCTGCCACGTCCCGGACCGGTTGCCGGAGGTTTTCCCCGAGGACAAAGGCATGATTGACCTTGGCACGGTCAGTTATCTCGGCGTGCCTTTGTTGAATTCCGACAAAAAGGTCATCGGCCACATTGTGGTCTTCGACGACAAGCCGATGCCGCGCGACCCGCTCGCGTTGTCGGTGCTCGAAATCTTCGCCAGCCGCGCGGGCGCCGAACTGGAACGCCAGCAGGCGGAGGAAGAATTGCGCCGGCTCACCGGCGAAATGGAGGCGGTGCTCAACGTCAACCGTGCCATCGGCCGGCACCTGGAGCGGGATGAACTCTTCGGCGCGCTGGCGGCGTCTCTGCGCGGCGTGGTGCCTCACGACCGCTTCGGCATCGAACTGCCCATCGACAGCGACCGCCTGCAAGGCCATCTCCTGACGCCTGGCGGCGCAGGCGGGCAATCGACGCGTGTCAAGGTGTTGCCCGGACGCGGCACCGCGTGCAACTGGGTTTTGCAGAACCGCCAGTGGCTTGTGGCGGCGACGCGCGACGACGTGCGCGAACGTTTCCCGCTCACGTTCGAGGTGATGACGCAGGAAGGCATGGAATCACTGGCCGCGCTGCCACTGGTGAGCGGCGACCGCGCGCGCGGCGTGCTGTTCTTCATGGCGGCGGGGCGCGGGACCTACCGGGATTTGCGGCGCGGTTTGGTCGAGCAAGTGGCAGCGGCGGTAGCGGCGGCGCTGGACAATTGCCTGGCGCACGAGGAACTGCGGCAACAGTCGAAGCTGGCACTGGCAGAAAGCGAGGAGCGTTTCCGTGATTTGTTCGACGAGGCGCCGATTGCCTATGTCCATGAGGGCCTCGACACCCGGTTCATCCGCGCCAATCGCGCCGCGATGAGGATTCTGGGAATCATGCCCGGGGAGGTCGCCGGCACGTACGGGAAGTCGTTCATCCCCGATTCGCCCGATGCCCAGCGGCGACTGCGCCAGGCACTCGAATCCATCGGTCGAGGCACCGACACCAGCGGCGTCGTGCTCGAACTGCGGCGCAAAGACAATGGCAGACCGATTTGGATCCAGTGGTGGTCCAGACCGGACCCCAGCGGCACCTACACCCGCACGATGTTCATCGACATCACCGAACGCGTGCTGATGGAACAGGAGAAAAAGCGGCTCGAAGCGCAAAACACCTATCTCCAGGAGGAAATCCGCAGCGAACATAACTTCGACGAAATCGTCGGGAACAGTCCCGCGTTGCTCGACGTGCTCCGGCAGGTGGACCAGGTGGCGCCCGCGGACTCCACCGCGCTCATCATTGGCGAAACCGGCACGGGCAAGGAACTCGTGGCCCGCGCCATCCACGATCGCAGCGCGCGCAAGGCGCGTCCGCTCGTGAAGGTGAATTGCGGCGCCATCAGCGCGGGCCTGGTCGAGAGCGAGTTGTTCGGCCACGTCAAAGGCGCGTTCACCGGCGCGCTGGCCAATCGCGACGGCCGCTTCAGGGTCGCCGACGGCGGTACCATCTTCCTCGACGAAGTGGGCGAGCTGCCGCTGGAGACGCAGGTGAAACTGCTGCGCGTGCTGCAGGAGCAGGAATTCGAGCCGATTGGCAGCAGCCGGACGGTAAAGGTGGACGTGCGTATCATCGCCGCGACGAACCGCGACCTCAGCGCCGCGGTGGCCGAAGGCAAGTTCCGCCGCGACCTCTACTATCGGCTGAATGTCTTTCCCATCCACGTCCCGCCGTTACGAGAGCGGGCGGTGGATCTGCCGTTGCTGGTGAGCTTCTTTCTGCAGCGCTTCGCGAAGAAGTTCGGCAAGCCGGTGAAGCAGCTCTCGCAAGCAGCGATGCTGCGGCTCACCGGCTACTCGTGGCCCGGCAACATCCGCGAACTGCAAAACGTCATCGAACGCGCCATCCTGTTGTCCCCCGGCGATGCACTGCAACTGGCGCCGGACTTTGGTCCCACCCCAACGACTCTGGGCAGCCGTCGTGAGGAGGTTCCGACTGCAGTCCGAAGTTCGAAATCCGAGGTGCGAAAGACTGAAGGCCTCGTCAGCTCCGCTGTTACAGGCGCAGAGGGCGGTGCTTCGCTGGAAGACGTCGAGCGCCGGCACATCGAGGCGGTGCTGGAGCAAACGAATTGGATGATTGAAGGCGACCGCGGCGCGGCGAAAACCCTGAATCTCAACCCCAGCACGCTTCGCAGCCGGATGCAGAAGCTGGGCATCAAACGACCTGCACGGTGATGCCCCATTGGAGGTTGGAAGTTGGAGGTTTTTCCGCGATTTGATTCCGGCTGCGCCAGGCTGCGTAGTGACTCGTTCCCCTCACCCTGACCCTCTTCCTCAGGGAGGGAACAGTTTCGGACACTCTCTGAACTTTCCAGGCTCCGTTGCCTGCCGCCACGCTGCGACCGTCCGAAGCGATCCGATTTGGCACCAAAGCGGTGAACCGTGCTCCCTTTCCCCAACCCAAGGGAGAGGGACGGGGTGGGAAAGCAGCCGCTGGGACCGCGCAGGGCGTTCATGTTCGGACCGGTCCGCGACCATCGCCCGCAGGATCGTAGGGCTTTGAGCGATTCATCACTTCAAGCTGGATACGAACTTTGGGATTGCACCTGCATTCGGTGCAATTGGGTGGCATGGCCAGCAACGCGTCTCGGCTGCCTGGCGGCGGGGAAACCGCAGACGAGATGCCGGCAAGCAATGCCGGGTTCAACGACCTGCACGACAAGTTCCACACTTTGCAAAGTATGAAACTCTCCCCCCTACGACCCGGCCAGACGGGCCAAGGCGCGGCCGAATGTGTCCTCGGGGGATATGGCTGAATAAATCCCCAGGCGGGAAATGACGAAGCCTCGCGCATTGAGTTTTCCGAGGTGCCGCAGCAAGCTCGGACCGGGTATTCGGGTGACGGCTCGCAATTGGCTCCAGGTTCGTCTCTCGGCCGTGAGCGCGCGGAAAATCTCGATACGCCGGGGGTGCGTGAATGCCGTGCAGAGGCGGAAAATGGCTTCGACCGCAGCGGGCTCGCGCCGCAGGGCCAGCCGCAGCGGGTTCGCCAGTGGATAACCCGGATCGGAGCCCGCAGCCCTGACCCGGTATTCCACCCGCCGTCCGACGCGGCGAACCGAGAGCAGACCACGTGCTTCCAGTGCGCGCAGAGCCTGACTGGCGACCGGCAGCGGCAGGCCCAGACGCAAGGCCACTGAGGAAACCGTCTGCGGCGAGTCGCGGGCCAAGAGGGCGAATATGTTCAGGCGCGTGCGGTTGGCCAGCACGCGGCAGGTCCGCCAGAGCGTTGGTTGAAGCGAGGCCGGCATGAGGATCCACACTTTGCAAAGTGTGGAACTGTCGTCTAGGCCAAAATGCCTTCAACCCTGCCAGGCCCAGGCCTCCTTTTCGCGCCCGACCGACCTGTAAGGAATCTCGTCCTCTTCCGACCAACCTCCGCCACAAACGATGCCTATGAACAAAAACCCGGCCCTGCTCCCGTCCGTCCTCCTCCTCGCCGCCGCGATGGCAGCGTCGCGTCTGCCCGCATTGGCCGACCACGCGCCACGCGCGGTATTGCCCGACGCCGTGGTGGATTTACGCACAATGGAGGGCGTCGCGCGAGTGAACGCGCAATGGCGTTACAGCGACACGAAGATACTTGAAATCGATCATCGCAGCGTCGGCCCCGACCTGAAAGCCAGCGGACCGAAGAACCGCACCTTTGATTTCACACCTGATGCGCGCGGAACTGACTTCGACGACAGTGGATGGGAAGTGATTCCCGCCGATTCATTGGAAAAGCGCCGCGCCAATGGTCGTCTCTGCCTGAACTGGTATCGCATCAACGTCACGATCCCGGAAAAGGTCGCTGGCTTTGACCCGCGCGGCGCGACCGCCGTGTTTGAGATTGTCGTCGATGATTACGCGGAAGTGTGGGTGAACGGCAAAGCGCCCTTCGTGCTCGGTCAGAACGGCGGGACCGTGGCGGCAGGTTGGAACGCGCCCAATCGCGTCGTGCTCACACGCAACGCCAGGCCCGGCGAGAAGTTTCAAATCGCCGTGCTCGGCATCAATGGCCCGCTTTCGACGCATCCCGACACCTACATTTGGGTGCGCAGCGCGACGCTGGACTTCTATGCGCCCGGCAAACTGAGCAAAGCGCGTGAAGTGAAAATTGAAGTGGACCGCAAGGTTTCCGCGCTGGACGACATCCTGCCTGTGAACGCCAGACTCGAGAAGTTGGCCGACGGCTTTGCGTTTACCGAAGGCCCCGTGTGGGTGGCCGGTGACCCCCTCACCCCCATTTGGGGAGAGGGTGCCCGACCTGTCCGCCGTAGCTTTGGCGAAGGCGGAGGGGCGGGTGAGGGGGAAATGGTCAACGCCGGCTACCTCCTTTTCAGCGACCCGAACAACAACGTCATCTATCGCCTGACACCCGACGGCGACGTGAGTGTGTATATGACCAAGTCCGGCTACACCGGCGAAAACATCGGCGAGTATCATCAGCCCGGCTCGAACGGCTTGACACTCGACGAACAGGGCCGGCTCACGATTTGCCAGCACGGAAATCGTCGCGTGGTGCGCATCGAGAAAAACGGCATCACCACCGTCCTGGCCGACCGTTTCGAGGGCAAGCGACTCAACTCGCCCAACGACCTTGTCTATCGCAGCGACGGCACGCTCTTTTTCACCGATCCACCATTCGGCCTGCCAAAGTTCGCCGCCGACCCACGCCGCCAGCAGCCGCACTTTGGTGTGTATTCCGTTAAGGACGGCACCGTGCGGCTCGTGAGCACAGACTTCACCGGCCCGAATGGACTCGCCTTCTCGCCGGACGAGAAATTCCTCTACGTTGGCAATTGGGATGAGAGAAAGAAAGTTGTCTGCCGTTATCCGGTCAACGCCGGCGGCACACTTGGCAAAGGCGAACTGTTCTTCGACAGGACCGGCGCGCCCGGGGAGGACGCCATCGACGGCATCAAGGTGGACCAGCACGGCAACGTGTATGTGAGCGGCCCCGGCGGTCTCTGGATTCTCGACGCGAACGGCAAACACCTCGGCACGCTGCGCGGCCCCGAGCATCCGCACAACATGGCTTGGGGCGACGCCGATGGTCGCGCGCTCTACCTCGCGGCGCAGACCGGCATCTATCGAATTCGTCTGAACGTCGCGGGTGCGGGCGCGTTTCCCAAGCCGCCGGCGATGTCCAAGAATTGACTCCTCGCTTGGCAGCCGACGTGAGAAGGCTCACTTCTGCCGATGAGAGTTAGAGTCATATTACGTCGGCTGCTACGGGATTCAGGATTGAAAAGAACACACTTCGCCTGTTCTTGCCTGCCGCACCGCTCGCCACGCTTGCGGTGCCCATGAACCCCTGTTTGATCCGCCGCCGCGAATAAGCTTGCCCCGCCTTCGGTTCAAGCGAACTATTTTGCCGTTGATCGGGCGGAAGGGTGGCTGAGTGGTTGAAGGCACCTGACTCGAAATCAGGCTTAGGGGCAACCCTAACGAGAGTTCGAATCTCTCCCCTTCCGCCAATTCTTTAACGCGCACTGTGTCCGGCCGGACCTTGCAAGGGTCTTACAGAAGAGAAAAGGCCCGAAAGCCGGTGAGCCCGTCTTTTTTTGAAACTTTTCCCTTTTTGCCTTGTCTATTCGTCTATTCGGATCGGCCAAAGGTGTGGAGCTGGAAACATATTGATTAAGCGTCGGTGCGTGCTTAGTTTATCGCTCATTCCGTCGTTAACGAGAAGGGCTCACAACCCTGCTCTTGTCGTCAGATGAACACATCGGAAGGAAATTCAGAAGGCAACCTTGATCAGGCCATACAGGAGGCGGGATTTCTTCCCGAACAGGGCGGCACAAGAAGGCGAATGGACAGTCTGGCCAGGTTCAAAGTGTCTGCCGAAGCCGTTCGCGCGCTCCCCTCCGATTTTGTGAAACGACATCGGGTGCTGCCTTTGGAGATACGCAACGGCACCCTTCACATTGCAACTTCCGATCCAGGCAACCCGAGAGTGATTGATGATATCCGGCTCCTGAGCGGTTTGGAGGTGAATGAAACCGAGGCGCCGGCGGCCGAGATACTGGAGAAAATCGCCGAGTGTTACCAGGTGACCGTGGAGAAGATGATCGAGAACCTTCATCCGGAGCAGGGTCCCAACGGCGAAAGCAAGAACCTGCACGATATCGAGGTCATGGCCAACGAGCCGACGGTCGTCAATTTGGTGAATCTCATCATTTCCACGGCGCTGCGGGAGCGGGCCAGCGATATTCATCTGGTGCCTTTCGAGGAGCATCTTCAGTTGCGATACCGGATTGACGGTTTGTTGCAGGAAAAGCCGCCGCCGCCCAAGCAACTTCACGCCGCCCTGATCTCCCGGATCAAGATCATGGCGGACATGAACATCGCCGAGCGGTTCATGCCGCAGGATGGCCATATCCAAATTCATCACCGGGGCGCGCGGGTGGACATTCGCGTGGGCACCATGCCGACCATTTATGGCGAAAGTCTGGTCCTGCGGCTTTTGGAAAAGAATACGAAGGTGCTGACCTCACAGGAACTCGGGCTCGATGCCGAACGCTCGGCGCTGCTGGCGAGGCTGGTGGAAAAACCGCACGGACTTTTCCTGGCCACCGGTCCCACCGGCAGCGGCAAAACCACCACGCTTTACTCGATTCTGCAGGGCATTTACACGCCGGAACTGAAAATCCTGACGATCGAAGACCCGGTCGAGTACGAGCTTCCCGGTGTGGCGCAGATTCCGGTGCGTCCCGGTCGAAATTTCACCTTCGCCACGGGCCTGCGCTCCATTCTTCGTCAGGACCCTGATGTCGTGATGGTGGGCGAGATTCGGGACTCGGAGACGGCCGAGATCGCCATCCGGGCGGCGCTGACCGGGCACCAGGTTTTCAGCACCCTGCACACCAACGACGCGACCGGCGCGGTGACACGACTTCTGGACATGGGGGTGGAGGCGTTCCTCATTTCCTCGTCTTTGGAGGGAGTCGTGGCGCAACGGTTGGTTCGAAGAATCTGCCCGCACTGCCGGGTTGAATCGCCCGTGCCGCCCAGCGTCGCGGAAAAACTGGAAACGCTCGGAGCGCGACGACTGGAAGGGACGTTCTATCGCGGGACCGGTTGTGAAGAATGTCGCGGCACGGGCTATCGAGGTCGAATAGGCATCTTCGAGCTTCTGCCGATTGGCCCCGAGATCAGGGAACTGATTCTTCAAAAGCGATCGAACGCCGAGCTGAAGGGCGCCGCTCAGAAAACCATGATCACCATGCACCAGGACGCCTTGCAGAAGGCCGCCGCCGGGATCACCACGCTGGAAGAGATCATCAGGGTCTCTTCAGGGGATGTGTCGGAATGAATGCGTTTCGCTATCAGGCAATCGAGTTAAGCGGCACTGCCGTCCAGGGTGTGATCGAGGCGGAGGATCGAAAGTCGGCGCTTCATCTCCTTGGGAAACGTGGTCTTTTCCCCTCCCGCCTGGAGATCTGCTCATCGGCGGAGGACGTCCCGGCAGCCACCTTGCCGGCGACGGAAACCCGGCGCTCGGCCGTGCATTATGGAAAACGGATCAAAAGAAAGGAAATCACCGCATTCACGCGGGAGATGGCCGCGTTGCTGGGGGCCGCCATTCCCATTCCGCAGGCGCTGGACGGCCTGGGCGAGGAGGAGGAAAATCCCGCGCTGAGAGAGGTCGTTTTGAAGATTGCCGACTCGGTCCGGAAGGGCGCCGCGCTTTCGACAGCCCTGGGGGAACATCCGCGGTTATTCAGCGGGCTTTACGTCAGCATGGTTCGGGTTGGGGAAGAAGCGGGGGCCTTGCAAATGGTCATGGCCGATCTGGCCGGATTGCTCGAACATGAAGACGAGGTCCGGGGCGAAGTCCTGTCGGCGGTTTCCTACCCTGTTTTTGTGCTGGGATTCGGCGTTTTGACGGTGACGGTGCTTCTGACGGTCGTGCTGCCGCGTCTTTTCTCGATGCTCCAGGAGATGCTCCCGGTTCTGCCTCTGCCCACTTTGATTCTTCTGAAAATCAGCGGGCTCCTTCATCAGCACTGGCCGTGGATTGTCGCGGGACTGGCGGGATCAATTGGCGGTCTGCGCTGGTATCTCCGCTCGCCTCGTGGAGCGGAGGTCTGGGACCGAACCAAGCTGCGTCTGCCGGTGATCGGTTCTGTCTTTCGCGCCGCAGCCCTGGGCCGTTTTGCCAGGACCCTGGGCACGCTGGTGAAGAGCGGTGTCTCCCTGCTCCCCGCGCTGAAGATTGTCGAGCACACCATCGGAAACATCGTCCTGGGCAGACTGATCTCCCGCGTGGCAGAGGAGACCCGCGGGGGCGATTCCCTCGCCGCGCCTCTGCGCAAGCTGGGTGTTTTTCCAAACACGGTCGTCCAGATGATCGCGGTGGGTGAAGAGACCGGCAAACTGGACGACATGTTGCTCAAGGTGGCGGACATCGAAGAACGCCAGATGCGGGCGCGGACGAAGACCTTGGTCTCATTGGTGGCGCCGGCCCTGATCCTGGTGGTGGGAGCACTGGTCGGATTCATGGTGATCGCCATATTGCTTCCCATCTTCAGAATGAGCCGAGCGATCCATTGAGGGAGGTGAAAGACCGGAAAAAGATGAAAACACAATCGCGCCAAAACAGTCCGGCCGGGTTCACCCTGATCGAGATCATGGTCGTGGTGATCATTCTCGGCATTCTGGCAGCCACCATCCTTCCGCAATTCATCGGCACGACTCACGATGCGAAAGTCGGCACTGCCAAGGCCAATATCGCTGAGCTCGAAAACGCGTTGACACGACTTTATGTCAATCTCGATCGTTATCCTACAGCAGAGGAAGGATTGAAGGTTCTGGTGGATCCTCCGGCGGGCGACGAAAAGAAATGGCGGGGTCCTTACATCAAGCTGCTGCGGACGGATCCGTGGGGAAATCCCTTCCAGTACCGCTGCCCAGGCATCCGCCATCCCTCGAGTTTCGACATTTGGTCTCGAGGAGCGGATGGCGCGGACGGCGGTGAGGGGGAAGGCGCGGACATCGGGAACTGGTAATTATGAGGCCGATTCCTCCTGATAAAGCGGGAAAGCCCGGCTTTTCCCTGATCGAGCTCATGGTGGTGCTTGTTTTGATCGGGATCATGACCGCCCTGATCGTTCCCGAGATGAGGGGCACCTACGAAGAGGCGCTCTTGCGGGCCACGACCCGGCAAATGGTGGATGTTTTCAGTCTCGCCTCCAGCCGTGCCATCAGTCTCAACCAGCCCCATCGTGTTCGGTTCGACAGAAATGCCGGCCGCTACTTTATTGAAAGAGCAAGCCAGGAAGGAGAACAAGGGAGTGGTTTCGTTCGGGCCCGTGATATTCCCGGAGGCAAGGGCGAGTTGGACGGGCGAATTTCCATGGAAATACGCAAACCAGACGAGGCGCTTTCATCGGGGTCCGACCCGGGAATGTCCTCGCCTTTGGAGGATGATTTGCGCGTTCGGGACAAAGATGAGAGCATCGCATTTTACGCCGATGGCACTGCCGATGCCGCGGAGGTCGTATTGCGGGACCGGGATGGTTTCCGGCTTGCACTTCGTATAAACCCGGTTACCGCCCGGGTTCATATCGTCGAACTGGAGCGAAAGTGAGCATCAAGCGGCAGAACGCGGGGTTCTCTTTGGTCGAAGTCATGTGCGCGATCATCATACTGGGAATTGCACTGGTCGGCCTCACCCAGGGGATCACGACCGCCCTGAGTTCGAGCAAGGAATCCGAGCTGCAAACCACCGCCTCACTGATCGCCGCCGGACAGATCGAGACGCTTCGTGCCGAGGGTTACATCACCGATGGGCTCACCGAGGGCGAATGTGGGGAAGCACTCTCTCTTTACCGGTGGAAACAGTCGGTCAGCGGCACCAGCATCGATGGCCTGCATGAGGTGGCCGTGGTTGTGGAGAATTCAAAAACGGGAAAGGCCATTTACGAGCTGAGGACTCTGCTTTTCGAGACCCCTGACGACTACAGCCCGGGTGCAGCCAGCGACCAGCGGGGGCCCTCCCAATCCCGGAGGAGGGAGAAGTGATCCGCGCGCAGTCAATCCGACGGAATGCCTCGGGTTTTACCCTCATCGAACTGGTGATCAGCGGCGCGTTGATGGCCCTGATTCTCGTGAGCGCGTATTTCTGCCTCAGTGCCGGCTACTCAAGTCAAAAAGTGATCGAGCCCCGAGCGGATATTTTTCAGAATGCCCGTGTGGCGATGGCGATTATGAGTGCCGACCTTCGGGCTGCCGGCCCGCTTTCGACGAACTACGAATTCCTGGGCATGCAGCGAATCGTGGACGACGTCGAGGCAGACAACCTGGATTTCGCGACCCACAACTACACTCCACGCGGGCCCCGCGAAGGTGATTTCTGTGAGATTAGTTTCTTCCTCGACAAGGACCCCGGTTCCGGAACGTTCAGCCTCTGGCGCCGGCGCAACCCCACTATCGCGCTGGATGCGCTTTCCGGCGGCCGTCGCGAGGAAATCGCGCGGGGCGTGAGAGGACTCAAATTCGAGTATTATGATGGCTTCGATTGGTACGACACCTGGGGAGACCCTGAAGGGAAAGGCAAACAACAGACTTCCTGGCGCGATCACCCAAACCTGTCCGGGATGCCGGATGCGGTGCGAATCACGCTTTTGTTCGACCGCAACCCCCGACCGGGAACGCCGTCCTTGCCGCCGGCGGCGTCAACTCAGCTCTCCTCGGCCAGCGCGAGGACCTCGACGAAACCGCCCTCTCAGGAGAACGGCACAACCGAACCGCCGTTGGTATTCCAGACCGTCGTCAGGCTCAACCTGGCGCACAGTTCCCAACGCGGCGCTGCTGGTGGTTCCTCGACGGGGAGTGACACCACCAGCCAACTGCCGTCGGTGCCGGGGAGGGGAGGAGGGAATTGATGCGTGCCAAAGCTTCAGTCCTGGTAGGTCTGCTCTGGTGCGTGGCGCTTCTGTCGGTGTTGGTGATCGGCGTTCTCCACACCGCCCGACTCGACCTGTTGGTGGTGAAGAATTACGGCGACCGGATTCAGGCGCATTACCTCGCGCTTGCCGGAATTGAGAAAGCAAAAGCGCTTCTCTACCGGAGTGCAAAGGACCGCCGCCGAAGCCGGATCAGTCACAACGGAGAGCTCTATAATGCTCCCGAACAATTTCGCGATGTCCTGCTTGGTCGCGGTCAATTCCGGGTCTTCCGCCCGGGGCGGGAGGACGAGGGAGGCGGAGTGATCTACGGTGTCAGTGACGACGAAAGTCGTCTCAACGCGAACTACGCCTCGGCCGATCAATTGACGGGTATTTACGGAATGAGCCCCGACGTCGTTGCCGCCATCCTCGACTGGCGGGACGCGGATAATAGCGTTACGCCGGGTGGCGCCGAGGCGGATTATTACACTTCCCTCCAGCCGCCTTACCTCCCGCGCAACGGGCCGCTCCAGACGGTTCGAGAACTTTTGATGGTCCGCGGGATCTCCCGCGAACTGTTGCTGGGACAAAATCAGAAGGGAATTGGCTCCGCCGAAAATGCGGTTGAACCCGCTGCTCCTGATAATTCCGCCGGCGTTGTTGAGAGCGGTTGGGCCAGCATTCTCTCGGTGGATTCCTCGGTTCAGAATGTAAACGCCGCCGGCCAGGACCGCGTCAATGTCCAGTCAGCCGACGAGGCCTCCCTAACGTCCGTCCATGGGATCACCGCCGACATCGCCAAGGCGATTGTCGCGTACCGCGGGCAAAATCGCCTCGAGAATCTGGCTGACCTTCTGGACGTCGTGGCCGTCCCGAACCAGGGTCAACCTGGTTCGCAGCCTCGTCCGGGCGCGACCCAGGCCGGACAGGCCGTGGCGCTCCAGCAGATTGGACCGCAGCCGAACGCGCCTTCGGGGCCGAAGGTGGTGAGCGAAGAACTTTTCATGGATATTGCCGACGACCTGACCACGGAGTCCGGCAGGAATCTGCCGGGCCTGATCAATATCAATACTGCCAGCCTTTCGGTTCTGTCCTGTCTGCCGGGTATCGACCGGAACCTGGCGCAGGCGATCATTTCATACCGCCAAGCCAACGGATTTTTTCCCAATATTGCCTGGCTTTTGAAGGTGCCGGGAATGAACCGCCCGATCTTCAAGCACGTGGCCGGGCTGGTGACCGCCCGCTCGGAGACGTTCCGCATTTTGAGCGAGGGCAGGGTGGCTTCCACGGGAACCCGTCAGCGGATCCAGGTCATCGTTCATCTGGGCCTCCAGGGCATCGACACTCTTTCCTACCGGGAGGACCTGTGAAGGGGCTGGAATTCATGAATTCGCCGTGGCTTCACGTCGAGATCGATCAGAGTTCCCTGAAAGTGCTCAATGGAGAGGGCAGCTTCAATTTTTCGCTGGATCGACAGGAGAATGGGCGGTTGAGCGGTCTCTGTCGGGAGAGGCTGACGCGCGGACTGCAAGGTTTTCTCAAGAGGAAACGTTGGCAACCCCGCCTGCGTGCCTTGTGCGCCATCGGGGCAAGAGGCGTATCGTTGCGCCGCCTGACTCTTCCTGCCGCGAACCAGGATGAACTCCACCGGCTCCTCCTTCACCAGATTGAAAATGAATTTCCCCTCCCGCCGGACCAACTGGCTTGGGGCTACCGGCCGGTCAGCCCGGGGCCGGGCCCGCGAAACGGCGCCACCTCGAGTCAGGAACTCATTGTGGTCGCGCTGAAAAGGGAATTGCTCGAAGAGTATTCGGAAATCTTTTCCGAGTGCGGCGTGAAGCCGCTCTTCACTCTGGCGGCGTTGGCCCGCAGTCGTGTCTGCCCTCAGCCGGGCGGATCCTATCTGGTATTGGACATCGGACAGACCCACTCGGAATTGGTCTCCTTCGAGAATGGCGGCCCCAGCTCCCTGCGGATTCTTCCCTGGGGAGGCGACAACTTCACGCGGTCGATCGAACAACAATTGGAGATCAGTCGTGGCGAAGCGGAAAAGCTCCGCGTCAATCTCGATCCACGGACTGCCTTCGACGGGGAAACCGGCCTCAAAATCCAATGCGCGCTGGAGACGGCGCTGGGTTCACTGTCGGAATCGCTCCGGAGCCACTGGGCCGGACAAAAGATTTACCTGACGGGAAAGGCTGCGCGTGACCTCGATATCGCGCCCCGGCTGGCGAAACACCTCGGCGACGGCGCGATCTGCGAACGTCTGAAGGCGGTCCCGGGCCAGGACGGTTTCGGGGCAGTCCGCGGATTCGGCCAACCGGATGAAACGGAGACCGCCCAGACTCCGTTGATCATTCAGTTCAACGAAGACGAGAGCGGCGAGACTTTGTCGCGGTCTGCCCCATGGAAATGGGCGGCCCTTGCGATCCTGCTCGCCCTGGGTTTGCTGGCAAGTCCCTACCTGGAAGCCCTTGCGCTGAAGCCGCTCCTTTTGCGAAAGATCACGGCGCTCAAAGTGGAAAGAGAAAGGCTGCCCGCAATCGATCGGGAATTGAGCTTCCTCCAATACGTGAATAACAACCAGCCGCCCTACCTCGAGGCGCTGGCGACGGTTGCCAATGCCGCGCCGCCCGGAACGCGTTTTGACGCCCTGTCCATGAATCGCCGCGGCGATCTCTCGGTGCGGGGAGCCATGAGAGACTCGCAGCAAGTCGTCGATTTTCGCTCGACACTTGTCAGTTCCGGCTTCTTCTCAACCGTGGTTGTCGAGGAACAAACTCCCACGCCCGACCGGCAGAAAGTGATCGTGCGGATCAGCGCTCAGTGGAAGGCAGGCGCTTCCCGGGAGTTCCTGCCAATTGCCGCGACCCTTCCGGAGATCGAAAAACCAAAAATCGCGACCCAGGCGGGACCCGGTCCGCCCCACGAAAAGCAGACCTCCTCTCCGGCTCCGGCGGTGCCCGTGACACTCCCGGGGGCACCCGTGACCGTTCCTCCGGGCAAGGAGTTGAAGCCATAATCTTATGCGCGCTCTCAGGGATCGCGAAAGACGCACCATCCGCATCGCGGTGGTGGGGATTGCGATCTATCTCGCTCTTTTTGGCGGACTGCGGTGTTGGAAGTATGTCGAGGCAAGACGTTCGGATTATCAACGACTGCTTAAGGATGTCAGGAGCCTCAGGCAGGAGATCCGGCCCTACGAGGACAAGGTGCTCGTCGTCAAGAAACTGATGGAAAGCCTCCGAATGGATCCCTCGAAATCATCCAGGGCGTCGGTGATGGGGGCGGCCAGCGCCGCCATCCAGAAGGCGGCCGCAACAGCGGGAGTCAGGTTTGGTCCCGTCCGCGAATCCCCGGGGCGCGCGTCAACCAAAGAGCTGGCCTCGATGCAACTGGAGGGCTCAGGCCCGGTTCCGGCGGTGATGACGCTCCTTTACCGCCTGGATACACTGGGCTATCCTCTGATCCTGGACTCCGTTCAACTGAGCCCCGAACCGATGAAACCGGGCATGCTCAAGCTGAACCTGATCATCGTCATACTGGATTTCGAACAGTGGAAGAAAGAGGAGGCGTCCGGTGCCTGAACGTTCCGAGAAAGTTTTAAAGGCCGCTTGCGTGGTGCTGGCGATCCTCGCGCTCTATCAGTGCTCGCGTTTCGTGGCGCGAAGCAATCCGTTGGCGCATTTGAAAGTTCCCGTCCTGCCTTCTTTATCCGCCGGTTCCGGTACTCAAAGCGGCGGGGAAGGAACGAATTCGGTCCCACGCAATGAACCCGGCAAAAAGCCGGCGGACATTCCTCCCGCGATCAGCGCGCGCATCGACCGAATTACACAGAGCGAGATTCTGGGGCCGGTCATCAGGCCCCTGCCGATGGCGCTGCTCGGCATCGGCGGTCGGGACGCCTTTCTGCGGGCGCCCAACGGCCAGACCGGCCTGCTGAAAGAAGGCGACGAGCTGGCGGGAGTCAAACTGCTCCGCATCGGCACCAACCGGGTGCTGATCGAACACGAGGGGCAGAAGAAGGAATTGACGGTCTTTTCAGGCTTTGGCGGCGAAACCTTCCTGCCCCAACAAAACGAGAACTCCAAGTGAATACACCGGCTTATCGCAATCTGAAGTTCAGCCGTTTGGCAACCCTCACCGGCTTGTGCGTCGCTTCGGCGTTGTTCTTCTGCGCGTCGCCCTTACGCCTGCCGGCCCAGGATACCCGGCCAGACCAGCAAAAAAAAGACCTCACCCCGAAACCCGCAGGCACCAACACTCCTTCGCCGGCGGCCAAACCGGACGCTGCAGCCAAACAAACCGGTCCGCCCGAATCCCAGGCGCAACCCGCAGTCGAAAAAACTCCTTCGCCTCAGGCCGGTGACGCGCAGTCAAAGGCGGAACAGGAGACGGGTTCACCCTCCGAGGGAATCCAGTTGAGCTTCCAGGGGGCCAATATTGAAATGGTCGTTCAATGGCTGGCTCAAACGACCGGAAAGAGTGTGGTCAAACATCCGAGGGTCCAATGTCAATTGACAATTGTGAGCTCGAAAAAGATCAGCCGACGGGAGGCCATCACGCTGGTTTATCATGCCCTGGGCCTGGAAGGCTTCAACGCCATCGAATCGAGCAAATCCATCCTGATTGTGCCCGAGGGGCAGGAGCCCAAATTGAGTCCGGAGCTGGTGGACGGTTCGCGCACGGATATCCCGGAGGGAAGACAGCGCCTGGTAAAAATCTTTCCCCTCAAACATATCCAGGCGGAGGAACTCAAGGGAAAAGTTCGCGCCGTGCTTTCGGACAAAGCAACCATCGAGACGGATGACCGCGCCAATCAGATCATTGTTACCGATTACACGGACAACCTGATGTTGCTGGGGGAACTCATCAAGGAGCTGGATGTCACCTCGGCGGACTCCGTCATCGAGATCTTTAGCTTGAAGTACGCGGAGGCCGAGGATCTGGTCAATCTCCTGAACCTTGTTTTGAGCGCGCAAGCGCCATCGCAGTCGGCCGGTTCCGGATCGCAAGGAAGATCGCCGCCGTCCACCGGCGGCAGCCCTCCGCCGCCCGGCCCCGGCCCTTCGCTTCCGGGCGGCGGCCCTTCGCCTCCGGGCGCTGCCAGCCCCCCTCCGCCCGCCGGGGGCGGCTCTCAAGCCCCGGGCCAACAAGTGCGTCTGTGGCCGGACAAGACTTCCAACCGGATTATTGTCGCGGCGCCAAAATCGAAATTGCCCGAAATTCAAAAACTTATCGATATCCTGGACACTGAAAAACCCCGGGACGTGACCATTCGCGTGATTCCATTGCGAAACGTCAACGCGGAAGACGTGGCCAAGGAGCTGGCGCCCCTTTACCAGAAAATGAGCGGCAAATCGCTCAAAGACATCATTGAAGTGACGGCCGACAATCGATCCAGCTCCTTGATCGTCCTTTCGAGCGAAGCCAACTTCCAGGCCATCAAGAAACTGATGGGCACGCTCGACACGGAAGAAGCGCAAGAGAGGATCGTGAAGACTTTTGCCCTTAAAAACGCCGAGGCCGAAGACGTCGCCCGGCAGTTGCAGGACCTCTACAAGGACCAGGACAGCTCCTCACGGTATCCGTTCTATATCTTTCCCTCGTCCCAGGGTAATCGGAACCCGAAAAAGATGAGCGTGGTGGCTGATCGCAGGCGCAACACACTGATCGTCCAGGCCCCTCCGGCGTCGATGGAAGGCATCGGGAAAATGATCCGGGAACTTGATGAGCCGGTCACCGACGACAGCCTTGCGCCGCGGATCTATCCGCTGAAATATGTCAGTGCGGTGGATATCGAGGACGTCCTCAACGAGCTGTTTCTGAAAAAGCAGCAGGTGCGCAGTTACTGGGATTGGTATGAGGGACCCCAGGAGACCGCCGACCGGGACGTCGGCCGGCTTTACGGCAAGGTCCGCATCACCAGCGAGCCCTACTCCAACAGCATCATTGTCGCGTCCAACTCCCGCGAAAACCTGCTCGCGGTGGAAGAAGTCCTCAAGCAACTCGATGTTCCATCGCAAGCCGGTGAAAGCACCCTGCGCGTGGGGCTCAGATTCGCCAAGGCTGCCACCGTGGCCAATAGCATCAATATTCTGTTTGCCAAGGGCGGTTCACCGCCGTTGAGGCCCGTTGCGCAGCCGGGACAACCCTACGTGGCCGCGCCGCAGCAACAGCAACAACAACAGTCGGTCTCTTCGCAGAGCAGTTTCGAGTTGGAACATGAAGCCAAAGAAGAAGGCTACTATCCCTGGCTGGGCGGACAGCCGGAGAACACCCGCACCTCCGATGGCCGCAATGTCGTTCGTCCGGTCAGCGATCTGGTGGGAAGGGTCCGCGTGGTGCCGGACCAACGCAGCAACTCGCTTCTCATCTCCGCCAATGTCCATTTCTTCCCTCAGGTCTTGAAGCTGATCGAAGACCTGGACGCCCCCACCGCCCAGGTTTTGATTGAGGCCAGGATCGTGGAAGTCTCGAGTGATTTTCTCGACAAATTGGGTGTCCGCTGGTCGCCCGACGGAAGCAAGGTCTTCACGGCGGAAGACTACGACAACTCCATCCTGGCCCATGCCAGCGGCGAGTATAGAAAGGGATTTGGCGGGAACACCAGCGTCAACACGGGGTCCAGTTCCCTGACCGAGGTCATGGCTTCGCTGCGCTCGGGCGTTCTCAATAGCACGATCAACATGGACTACCTGGTCCAATTCCTTCGGAAGACAACCGACGCCACCGTCCTGGCCGAGCCGCAAATCAACATCGAGGACAATGAAACGGGCAAGCTCTTTGTGGGCCAGCAGGTGCCGTTCATCGACAAGAGTCAGAGCACGGATGTCGGAGCGTTGAACCAAAGCTTTCAGTACAAAGACGTCGGTGTCATCCTGGAGGTGACCCCGCATATCAACACTTCAGGGGACGTCGCCTTGAAAATCCACGCCGAATCCTCCGCGATTGTGCCCGGACAGACGCTGTTCGGGGGGGCCATTCTCGACACCCGAAACTTTCGAACGGACCTCACCGCGAAGAGCGGGGACACGCTCGTGCTGGGTGGGATCATCCAAAAGCAAGTGTCAAATACCTTGCGCAAAACCCCGATTCTCGGGAGTATTCCGGTGGTCGGATGGGCTTTCAAGAAGAAGGATAAGACCACGCATGAAGTCGAGTTGCTGGTTTTTCTGCGCCCCAAAGTCGTTCGGACTCCCGCCGAAGCGAAGGAGCTGATGGAAGAAATGGACAAGAAGGCTCCCCTCATAAAAAAGTGGAAAGAGGAAATCGAGCCGAATAAAGGAACCGAAAACGACAAAGAACGGCCGAACCCGGACAAGTGAAAGGAAAGCTGTTTCTTCCAGCCCGGGTTGCCCCGGGCGTATCTTGATACAACCACCACCCGGACGGCGGAAGTCTTCTCCCTTCTAAAGGGCGTGGCGAGGCCGTACGCGATGAGTCGGCGTGCCGATCGGCGGCCCTGGTGTCCCATCAAAAACCACGAACACCGGGCGAATTGCGCTCGGGAACACAGTGCGCCCACAATTTTTTCTGAATTATTGCAGTTTTTGATAAATCAGGCGAAATTCCTGCTGCAAATCGGCTTGAACAATTGACATTAACAGGGCGACCGGTACTATTCGCCAAATTCCTAAACAACGATTCCCGAATGGGAACAACGGATTGTGGCTGCGCGAGACGATTATTTGATTGATACGCTGGTGGACATGGGTCTGGTGACGGACGAACAGTTGAGTCCCGTCCGGCAGGAGGCCGATTCCAGCGGCGAAGGAGTGGTGGACACTCTGATCGCCAAAAAGGTGATCACCCCATCCCAGGTCGCCCAGGCCAAGGCCGCCCAATTCGGCGTCGAGTTCATCACTATCGGAGATATGCGGCTGGCGGACGATGTCATTTCCGCCGTCCCGCGCCATATCGCGAAAAAATACAACGTCGTTCCGATTTACCGGCACGATAACACGGTGACCGTGGCGTTGAGTGATCCCTCGGACCTCGACACCCTCGACAGCCTGAAACATCTGCTGAACATGGATGTTGAGCCACGGGTCGCCAGCCCGGACGATATCGAAGAGGCCCTGGGCAAATACTACGGCGGCGCGCGGGAAAACTCGGTGGACAAAATGATTCAGGATATCACCGAGGGGGAAATCCAGATTTCGACGCTCGCGGACGTCTCGGCCGCCGACGACGGCTCGGTCGTGGATGCGGACGCGCCGATCATCAAACTGGTGAATACCATCATCGTGGAGGCCTTCAAAGCGCGCGCGTCGGACATTCACCTCGAACCCCTGGCGAAGAAGTTTCGCCTGCGTTATCGCATTGACGGCGTGTTGCACGAAATGAAGGCCCCGCCCAAGCGTCTGCAGGCGGCGATGCTCAGCCGGTTGAAGATCATGTCGAACATGTCGATTGCCGAACGGCGCGTTCCGCAGGACGGCCGCATTCAGACGCCGGTGGGAGGCAAAACGATCGACTTGCGCGTGTCGTGCATTCCCACCAATCACGGCGAAAGCATCGTCATGCGTATTCTGGACAAGGAAGGCCTCAAGCTCGGTCTGGCTGAGTTGGGCTTCTTCACCGACGACCAGCAGACGTTCGAAAAACTGATCGGGCTGCCGGATGGTATTCTGTTGGTAACCGGCCCGACCGGCTCCGGCAAGACCACCACGCTTTACGCGGTGTTGAATTACATCAATCGTCCCGACCGAAAAATCATCACCGTCGAAGATCCTGTGGAATATCAGCTTTCCGGCATCAACCAGGTGCAGGTCAACGAAACCGTCGGACTCACCTTCTCGACGGCCTTGCGCTCGATGCTCCGTCAGGCGCCCAACGTGATCATGCTCGGTGAAATTCGCGACATGGAAACGGCGACCATTGCAATCAACGCTTCCCTGACCGGTCACCTGGTCTTCTCCACCTTGCACACCAACGACGCGCCGAGCGCGGTGACCCGTCTGATCGACATCGGTGTCAAGCCGTTTCTGGTGGCTTCCTCGGCCCGCGGGTTGATGGCGCAACGGCTCGTGCGCCGGGTGTGTCGCCGGTGCGGCGCCGCTTATGTGCCGACCGAAGCGGAGTTGCGCACCCTGAACATCGATCCGAACAATACCGCCAATGCCACCTTTATGAAGGGCAAAGGGTGCAACGATTGCAACAAGACCGGTTACCGCGGGCGCTTCGGCATTTTCGAGGTTTTCGTGGTGGACGATGAGATCCGGAAACTGATTTACGATAAAGTGCCTTCGTCCGAGTTGCGTTCGCGCGCGCGCGAGATGGGCATGCGCACGCTGCGCGAGGACGGCGCCAGAAAAGTCCTGGCGGGGTTGACGTCTCCGGAAGAAGTTATTCGCGCCACCTTGGGCGATTTGGAATAACGAAACCGGGTTGCCCTTGTCGAAACAACGTGATGAAACGGCGGCCGCACCCGCTTTCGGGAGAGCCATTAACGCCGGGTGATTACTGATTTATGTCGTATTCCATGTCCGATTTGTTGCAGTTGGTCGTGGCCGAAGGCTCCTCCGACCTGCATCTGCGTGTGGGAATCCCGCCCGTGATCCGGCTGCACGGCGTGTTGCACAAGGTGGAGGGCCCCCCGCTCAGGCAGGAGGACACCGAAGAATTGATGCGCAGCATCACCTCCGAAGACCATATCCAACAGGTGCGTGAACGGGGTGGCGCCGACTTCGGTTTCGCCTTCGGCGAACTCGCCCGCTTCCGCGTCAGCGTTTTCAAAGAAAAAGGCCAGTTCGGCGTGGTGGCCCGCCAGATCCCCACCAAACTGTTGACGCTCGAACAAATCGGCATCCCGCCCTCCGTGCGGGAACTGCTCTACAAGCCGCGCGGCCTGGTGCTGGTCACCGGCCCGACCGGTTCGGGGAAGACGACCTCGCTGGCTTCGATGATCAATATCATCAACGAGGAACGCGACGACGCGCACATCATCACCATCGAGGACCCGATCGAGTATTATCACAAACACAAGAAATCAATCGTCACGCAGCGCGAGATCAACGTGGACGTGCCGAACTTTGCCGAAGCCTTGCGCCGCGCGTTGCGCCAGGACCCGGACGTGGTTCTGGTCGGCGAAATGCGCGACCTGGAAACCATCGACGCGGCCATCACCGCAGCGGAAACGGGCCACCTGGTATTTGGCACGCTGCACACGACCGGCGCGGCCAAGACCATCGACCGTATCGTCAACGCGTTTCCGGTCAACCAACAGGAACAGATTCGCATTCAGCTTTCCACGGTGTTGCAGGCGGTCATTTCCCAGTTGTTGTTGCCGCGCTGTGACAAACCGGGGCGGGTCGCGGTCTTTGAAATCATGATCAATACGCCGTCCATCGCGGCGCTCATTCGCGACAACAAGACCTTCCGGATCAACTCGGACATTCAGACCGGCGCCAAATACGGCATGGTGACGCTCGACAGTTTCCTCATCGACAAATATCAGCAGGGAATGATCTCGCAGGAGGAAGTCATCACCAAGGCACAGGACCCGTCAACCATCCTGACCAAACTTCAGGAAATCCAGAGCGCGCAAGCGGACGAAGACACCGGCCCGCAGGGCCGCGCCGCGTAAGTGCATTTTATGGCGGACGTTTCCACAATTCCATTGCTGGCGCTCATCCAGGAGCGCGGGTTGGTGGACGACCTGCAACTGGAGGAGGTCGCCCAGGAACACACCCGCAGCGGCAAGCCGGTCATTCAAATCCTGCAGGATTTTGGATTGCTGGATTTGGAGACGGTGCTCCAGTTGATGGCGGACCATCTGGGAACTGAGGTGGTGGAACTGCGCGATCTGGAATTGACCGGGGATGTGCTGCAGACCGTGCCGTCCACCGCGGCGCGCATGCACCAGTGCATCCCGGTGGCGGTGTATGGTTCCAGCGTGCGGGTCGCGGTGGCCGACCCGCTCAATCCGGCGGTCGTCGATGAACTCAGCTACCTGACGGGCAAGGAGGTCCAGGTGGTCGTCGCCGATCCGGCACAGATCGAAAAGGCCATCAACAAGTTTTACGGCGAGGAAAGCGAGAGCGTCAGCGATATTCTAAAAGAACTGGGGGCCGACGCGGATATTGCCAGGGAAGTGGCCGAGGTGACGACGGGCGACGGTGTGACGGACCTGGAAAACCTGGCCAACGAAACCCCGATCATCAAGTTCGTGAACCTGGTGCTCTATCAGGCGGTGCAGGACCGCGCCAGCGACATTCACTTCGAACCGTTCGAGGACGAATTCAAAATCCGCTACCGCGTGGACGGCGCCTTGTATGAAATGACGCCGCCGCCCAAACACCTGGCGTTGCCCGTGACCTCCCGCATCAAGGTCATGGCCAACCTCGACATCGCCGAACGGCGGTTGCCGCAGGACGGTCGCATCGGCCTCACGCTCGCAGGAAGGCAGATCGACCTCCGGGTCTCGACTCTGCCCACTCAGTTTGGCGAATCGGTCGTGCTGCGCGTGCTCGACCGGGCGGCGGTGAACATGGAACTGGAATCGCTCGGCTTTCCGAAATTTGTTTACGACCACGTCGTTCAGACCGTTCTGCAGCCCAACGGGATTTTTATCAACACCGGACCGACGGGATGCGGCAAAACCACCACGCTTTATTCCTGTCTGCGGCGGATCAACACGATCGATTCAAAGTTACTCACCGTGGAAGACCCGGTCGAATACGACATCGACGGAATCATGCAGGTGCCGGTGAATGAAGCCGCGGGCATGACCTTTCCCCGGGCGTTGCGCGCGTTTTTGCGCCAGGATCCGGACGTGATCATGCTGGGGGAAATTCGCGACCTGGAAACATCGCAGATCGCCATTCAGGCCTCGCTGACCGGCCACCTGGTGCTCAGCACGCTGCACACGAACGACGCTCCCGGCGCGGTCACGCGGCTCATTGACATGGGCGTTGAGCCGTTTCTGATTTCCTCCACGCTGCTGTCAGTGCTGGCCCAACGGTTGGTGCGCACCACCTGCAAGAAATGCCGGACGCCCTTCGAGCCGACGGAAAACCAGTTGTCGCTGCTGAACCTTTCGCCGCATGACATTGGCGACAAGGTTTTTTACTACGGCCGCGGCTGCGCGAATTGCAACGACACCGGTTACCGGGGGCGCCGCGGGATTTTTGAGCTGCTGGTCATCAGCGAACCGATTCGCGCGTTGATCAACGAGCGCGCGCCGACGGTTGTCGTCCGGCAAAAGGCCGTGGAACTGGGAATGGTCACCTTGCGGGAAGATGGGATGCGCGGGATTTTTGACGGCGACACCACGATTGAAGAAGTGTTGAAATACACCTAACCCAAAGGTCAGCTATGCCAAAGTTTAACTACGTTGCCATGGATTCGCGGGGCAAAGAAACCAAAGGCACTCTGGAGGTGGCCAACCAGAACGAAGCGATCAGCCGGCTCAAAGAAATGGGCTACTTCCCCACCAAAGTGGTGGAAGCCGAAAAATCCAAGGCAAAACAGGACAAGAAAACGAAAGTCGCCGCGGCCGACGCGAAAGGCAGGAAAAGGGGCGGTTTCAACATCAGCATTCGGATCCCGGGATTCGGCGGGAAGGTTAAGTCCAAGGTGTTGACCACGTTCACCCGTCAGTTGGCGACCCTGGTGGATGCCGGCTTGCCGTTGTTGCGCGGAATGCGCGTGTTGGAGCGGCAGGAAAAAAACCCCACACTCAAAAGAGTTATCGGCGAGCTGGCCCTGTCCATCGAAGGCGGCAGCACCTTCTCCGAAGGTCTGGCGCAACACCCGAAAGTGTTCAATCGGCTCTATGTGAACATGGTCAAGGCCGGCGAACTGGGCGGCGTGCTGGAAGTCGTCTTGAACCGTTTGGCCGAGTTCATGGAAAAAGCCCAGAAAATCCGCGGCAAAGTCAAGGCGGCCATGTTCTATCCCTGCGCGGTTATGTTTGTGGCCGTCGTCATTCTGACCGTGCTCATGGTGGTGGTGATCCCCAAATTCGAGGCCGTCTTCAAAGACATGCTGGAAGGCCAGGGCCTGCCGGCCTTCACCCAGTTCATCCTGGACGTGAGCCGCATGGTCGCCGGCCATTTTGTTGTCACGCTGATTTCGCTGGTCGCTTTCGTTGTTGCGTTGAAGTTGGTCACGCGGACGAAATTTGGTCGTCGTTTGTTCGACCGGCTGAAACTGAATTTTCCGCTCTTGGGACCGGTCGTCAGCAAGGTCGCCATCTCGCGTTTTTCGCGAACGCTGGGCACGCTGGTCAGCAGCGGCGTGCCGATTCTCCAGGCATTGACGATCGTCCGGGAAACTTCCGGCAATGTCATCGTCGGCGAAGCGGTCTCGGCGGTCCATGAAAGCGTGAAGGAGGGCGAAACCATTACGGCTCCGCTGGAAGCGTCCAATGTCTTTCCGCCGATGGTCGTCAGCATGGTGGACGTGGGTGAACAGACCGGCGCGTTGCCGGAAATGTTGATGAAAATCGCCGACAACTATGACGACGAGGTGGACAACGCCGTTTCCGCGATGACCTCCCTTTTGGAGCCGATTATGATCGTTTTTCTGGCGGTCGTCGTGGGCAGCATCGTCATTGCCTTGTTCCTGCCTTTGATCAGCCTTATCGATCAACTCGGTGATACAGGCGGCGGCAAGAAGGGAGAAGACTAACCGTCCTCCAACGTTTCCAAATGGCCACCGCATTTGCGTTCGGTGGCCATTTTTCTTTCTTAACAATGATTATTCCGTTGACAACAAAAGACGCCTGGTGTATTGACAATGTAATGACATTGCATGGGCGTTTTATTTACAATTGATCCTCCATGGAGTTTGATTGGAATAATCCGCCTTTTGAATGGGACAGTTCTTTGACGCCGCGGGATGTTGAGGAATCCTTTGAAGATCCCTTCGCCATCAAGCTTTTACCGGACTCGGCCCGGTTCTCGGTGCAGGCGAGGTTCTTCAATTTGGGGCGATCGGCCGGCGGGATCGGGGTATTCAGTGTATATCGGACAAATGGGAAGCAAATAAGGGTGATCTACGCCCGGCCGTTCGACCCCGAAGAACAGTTCTTTTACCAGCGCAAACTGAATAAGACGCTGGCGCAATAGCGGGTGCGAAATGGGCGAAATCGCAAAAGGGCGACAACGTGAATGCCCGCCATGCATCCTGTTTGGGGATAAAAAACCGCAAAAGCGGACGTGCATACCGTTTCAACCTGGGAAGAAGTCCCGCTCTTCGACCGGGACGAGGCCGAAGCGGCGTTCTGGGCGGAGAACCGTCCGGATCTCCGATTGATGGAATCGTCCATCGCGAGAGCGGCGGAGTCGGCGGAGTCGGTAACGATTACCTTGCGGATTGATCCGCGGATGCTGGCGCGAATCAAACGCCTGGCGCGCTCGCGATTCCTGAATTACCAGAGCATGATCAAACAGTGGCTGAGCGAAAGAATGGAACAGGAAATGCGCGAAAGATGAATCAGAACGGGCAGAAATTATGATAAACGCGGCGCAGACCTGCTTGAGCAACCGGACAAGCCGACCGGCCGGGATGCGGGCCAGTCGTGCCACCGGCTTCACGTTGATCGAATTGTTGGTGGTTATCGGCATCATCGCCCTACTGGCCGCTTTGGTCGTCGGCGGTACCAAGTACACCGGCACGAAAATGAAGGAGAATCGTGTTCGCACTGAATTGAAGGCGCTGCTCACAGCCATCGAGGCCTACCATGCCAAATTCAATCACTACCCGCCCGACCATGTTGACCCGATTACAAAGATGGTAAATCCGGTGACAAACTCGCTCTATTACGAACTGACGGGCGTTATCGTAGAGGAAAAGCCGACGGGTGGCACCTTCCGTTCGCCAAATCGGTCGGAGCGAATTAACCCAAGCGTGTTGCCACAGTATTTTGGCGTGGACGGCATCGAGAACGCCGCAACCACGGCGAAGGAGGTCAAACCTTTCATCAGTTTGAAATCGGGACAATACGCTGCTATCAAGGCTGCCACGCCGAATGAGGCCGAGCTGGATGTTTTGGTGGTGCCCGTGCCCTGGCCGTTGAATCGGACTGCCGACCAGCCGACCACTGTGCCCGGCCTCAACCCGTGGCGGTATGTCTCCACCCAGCCCACCAATAATCCGGCCAGCTTTGATCTCTGGGCGGAGTACGTGGAGGGGGGAAACGTCAAAGTGATTTGCAACTGGAGCGAAGGTGTTCTCGAACGGGGACAGTAAGTAAATATGATGTGGCGCCAGAACAATTTCGCATTCGCACGCCGCCTGCCGGTGCGCTGGAGCGCGCCGTCATGGCGGGCGCAAATTATCGCGCTGGCGCCTTCGCCTCGCGTTGGGGCGCCGGACGGCAGCCGCCGTTTTCTCTGCTCGCCGCGCCAGGTCCGGATCTTTCGTGAATCATCGGAGACGCGGACGCATCCCCTGATCCGAATGACGCGCAATTTCAAGCCGACTTTCCTTCATCTCCCGCGGCTGCGGGTCAATCCCTCGACGACTTCATTATGAAAAACCCACTCCTGCAACATCGGCGCGCCGGGCGCGGCTTCACCCTGATTGAATTGCTGGTGGTGATCGCCATCATCGCCATTTTGGCCGGCCTGCTTCTGCCCGTGATCGGCAAAGCGAAGATTCAGGCAAAAATTGCGCAGACCAAAGTTGAAATCAACAACATCGTCGGTGCGATTAGCAAATATGAAGCGGATTACAGCCGTTATCCGGCGTCGGCAATAGCGCGCACAGCGGCGAAGGATTTGGATATTACTTTCGGAACATTCAACCTTCAACCGGCCGGCGGTAGCATCAAGCTGTTACCCAAGCCGGGCGCACCGCCTTTGCCGGAGATTAAAAACGATTATCCCGATCCCGGCTACGAGAACAGCAACGCGGAGGTGATGTCGGCTTTGATGGACCTGGAGAAATACAAAATCGCTCCGAATTTCAAGACGCCGAATTTCAATCATGCCATGAATCCGAACAAAACGGGCTATCTCACCGTGAAGGAGGTCAGCGATTTCATTTCGCCCGGCGTGGGGCTGGATGGCGTTTATCGCGATCCCTGGAACAATCCGTACATCATCACGCTGGACCTGAACGGCGATAACAAGTGCCGCGATGCTTTCTACAAACTGGATTCGGTGTCACAGGTTCAGGGGGGCGGGGACAAAGGGTTGAATGGACTTTATCGCCCCTCTTCGGTGCCGAACACTTTCGAAGCGAACAAACCGGTCATGGTCTGGTCG
>DASPXS010000085.1:0-13354 GCA_035637175.1 Haliangiales bacterium
GTTTTGATTCCGCACTCCGCACTCCGCACTCCGCATTTGGCTAGCCCCACACTTCCGCCTGTCTGAGTTGCTTGAGCAGCAGTTCTTCCAGCGGCGTGTCGGAGGCGGCCATGAAAAAGTTGATGCCGCGCCCGGAACAAAACTCGCGCAGCCGCTGGCAAAAGTTCTGCACGGTCTGCCGGTAGGCGTTGAGACGATATTTACCGAACGTCACTTCCTGTTGCCCGCCGCTCTCCGAATCGATCAAACGCAGATCGCCGTACGTCGTGGGATTCAATTCCTCCCGCGCCAGAACCTGCACCGAGTTGACCTGAAAGCCGCGACCGAGCAGCGCCGTCAGGCCGGTCTCGTAACCCGCCGGATCGAGAAAATCGCTCAACACAACCGCCAGGCCCGCCCGCCGCGCCTGCAGCGCGCCGCGGCGCAACGCCTGGTTGAACCCGGTGGCACCGCGCGCCGTGAGGAGATTGATGTTTTGAAAGAATTGCAGCGCTGACTTGCGCCCGCGCACCGAGCGCAGGGCGCCGCGGGCGGCCAACTCCTGGCTTCGAACCTTGAGCTCCGCTTCATCCATCGGCTCCTGCAACAGGTCGGGGAAGCTCACCACGCTCACGCGGTCAAACCCGCACAGCGCGACGTAACCGACCGCGGCGGCGACTTGCCGCGCGAAATCAAACTTGCGCGGTTCGCCGAAGGTCATCGACTCGCTGGCGTCGAGAAACACCGTGACCGGAAGTTCGCGTTCCTCCTCGTAGAGTTTCAGAAAGAGTCGATCGAGCCGGCCGTAAAGGTTCCAGTCGAGATAACGAAAGTCGTCGCCGGCGACGTAATTCCGATAATCGGCGAACTCGACCGATTGGCCGCGCGCCTTGCTGCGTCGTTCGCCTTTGAGCGAACTCTTGGCGCGCCGCTGGGCGAGCAACTGGAATTGTTCGAGGCGGCGGAGGAGTTCGGGGGTGAGAAGAGAAGGCATTTCACCAAATTCAAAGAGGCAATGACGCCCGGGAGCGTTGAACCTTGAATGTTGAAGCTTGAACCTCGAACGAAGGCAGGTTTCGTCTGTGGGACGTTCGTTCGAAGTTCAACGTTCGAGGTTCGATGTTCAAGGTATTCTTCCTTTTGATTTCGGGTGCGCCGGTCGGGGAAACAGGCAGGCTGGGTCAGGCTTCATATCTCGTCGCTCATCACGGAATTCCTCTTGCGCTGATAGATGATATAGACAATCCCGGCGGCGAGGACCATTCCGATCACAGCCAAAAACTCTTTGACCATGTTGCCTGACGGCGGCTTGGGCGGCGCGTACAGGCGGTAGCGCAGACCGTGCGCGATTTGGACCGAGGCGATCGCGCGGTCGAACGTGTTGGTCCAAAGGGCCCAATCCTGCTTCGGGCACACGGCCATAAAATTGACGAACCCCTTTTCTGTGAAGAAAACCGATTGAGCAATTCGAAGCTCCTTTCGGGCGAACCGCTGGACCTTGGTGTAGCCGAAGCGCACCATGAACCGGTTGGTGTCGTAGTCGGTTTCCAAAATGTTGCGTTCCAGGATGCCTGCTCTCTTCAGGTTCTCCGAGATCGTCAGCCGCAAAAAGTCGCCCTTCGATTGAAGCGCCATCAACCGGTCCGGAATCCGGCCCCGATGGTAAATCTCGACCACCAGGCAGGGCGGGTTGGTCAGCGTTTCCGATGCGTCGGGACAGTAGCCGTAACGCACTTGTCGCCCTGGTGATGGTTCTTCTGTCTCGGGGTACGGATCAACCATCGCCCCGAAGGCCGGTGAATTTGTCTCCTTCCAGTCGGCAGGCAGATCCATGGTAAACTCCGCCCATCGTCCGTGCAATCGGTGCAACTCGTTGGTGGCCCCCAGGCCGGAAGACGCGGCCGAAAGCCAGATGCCGCAAAGAACCGATGCCAGCAGGATTGCACGTTTGTCCATGGCGGTTTTTTGCTTCTGAAGGGCCGTTTTCACGCCGCCACCGCCGCGGCGTCCCTGGGCACATCCTGCAGAATCCGGGCGATGATGTGGTCGGTGGTCACGCCTTCGGCTTCGGCCTCGAAATTCAATATCAACCGATGCCGTAACGCCGCCGCGGTGACGGCCTGGATGTCGTCGAAGCTGACATTGAAACGGCCGTGGGTCAGCGCCCGCACTTTGCCGGCCAGGATGAGCGTCTGCCCCCCGCGCGGGCTGCTGCCGAACCGCAGATATTGATTGGCAATCGGCGCCGCGGTTTCCGTCTTCGGATGGGTGGCCAGCACCAGGCGCACCGCGTAATCCTTGACGTGCGACGCCACCGGCACTTCGCGAACGAGCCTTTGCAGGTCCAGCAGGCTCGCGCCGTCGAGCACTTTGCCGATCTGCGCCTTCGCGCTTTCGGTGGTGCGATTGAGCACCTCCGTCAACTCGGCTGCGCTGGGATAATCCACCAGCAGTTTGAAAAAAAAGCGGTCCAGTTGCGCCTCGGGCAGCGGATAAGTCCCTTCCTGGTCGATGGGATTTTGTGTCGCCAGCACGAAAAACGGCTCGGCCAATCGCCGGATTTCGCCGGCCGCGGTCACCTGTTTTTCCTGCATCGCTTCGAGCAGCGCGGATTGTGTCTTGGGCGTGGCGCGGTTGATTTCGTCCGCCAGAATCAGATGGGCGAAGATCGGTCCCTTTTGAAACTGGAACTCGCGCCGGCCCTCCGGATTCTCCACCACGAGATTGGTGCCCAGGATGTCGGCCGGCATCAGGTCGGGCGTGAACTGGATGCGGTTGAACGACAGCTCGAGCACTTCGCTCAGCGTGCGGACGAGCAACGTCTTGCCCAGGCCGGGCACGCCTTCCAGCAGCAAATGCCCGCCCGCGAAGATGGCGATCAGTGTGCCCTCGACGATGGCGTCGTTGCCCACGATGACCTTGCCGATTTCGGAGCGCAACGCGGCGTAGGCCTGGCGGAACGATTGGATTTGTTCTTCGGTGGTCATACCGGCGTTGCAGGTTTGAAGTTGCAGGTTGCAGGTCGGGGAAAACAATGTCAGCGCGATTTTCTCACGCGGGTTTTCCCTTCGAAGGTTTCAAGATATTTGATGAAGCGGGCAACACGACGCGAAAGCCGAGCGGCAGCACTTTTGAGCAAGAGAAAATTCTTTTCGTCGATGTATTCCTGATCCAAGGCAACGTAGAGCGGCGAACGAGTTTCGCCATTGGAACCTTTGGCGATGTTCAAAAATTGTATGAACTCCTTTTTGCTCCCGCGTTCAAAACCTTCCGCAATGTTCGACATCGTCGAAGTCGCCGCGCTTTGAATCTGACTGCACAAGCGGAAATCACGGGCAAAGGGAGGTCGCCGCGTTGCTTTGTAAATGTCTCTAACCAGTTGTCGCGCCTCTTGCCAGACTTGCAATTCTTCGAAGCATTTGACAGTCGCCATATCACTCCGTTGTTTTTCTGTTCAGAGAAATGTCGGCTGAAGATTTCTCCTGTGCCACAGAGCCGACCCGCCTGCAACCTTCAACCGCCAACTTGCAACCTTTCATTCCTTCAAGTCGTCGAAGTAATCCTTGACGGCGCCCTGATACGCGCGGGGCACCTGCTCCTGGCTGAGCGCGCTCTGGGCGTCGCTTTGCGCCCGGGTGACGGCTTCGGTGTAATCGACCTTGCTTTGGCCCCTGATGCTGACGCCTTTCAACGCGACGCTCGGCATCGGGCCGCCGGGAGCGATCTGGCCTTTCACCTTCGTGGGCGTCAGTGCGTCAGAAACTTCGCCCTCGCCCCGATCGGTTTCTCCGCGCGGTGTCGTGTCGGGCCGTTGCAGCTCGGAGTTGTCCCATCGCCCGGTCATCTCCGCATAGCTGAGCCAGCCGTTGTCGTCCGACCAGGTGCCCACGCCGCGACCGGGCTTGCCCCCCTTTCCGGCGCGGGGGATTTTTCCCAGGCACTGGCCCCAGCTCATGCAATTGCCAACGCACATCTGCGCCTTTTGCAAAGCATCCAGGCCCGCCATCAACGACTGCGCGTCACCCAACTGATCGAGCAACCGCTTCAACTCGTCCGAGGCGTCCGCCAGGGACTGCGCCGCGCCCGGTTTGTCGCTGTTCTGCATTTTGCCGACGGCTTGCTTCAAAAAGTCACCGACCTTGCCGTATTCGCTCCCCGGTTTAACCGCCTTGTCCACTTCCTCGAGCATTTTCTTCAACTGGTCCCCGGTGAGATCGCTCTTTTTCAACTGGTCGATCATTTTTTGCAGCGTTTGCATCGCGGCCTCGGCCTGGCCCTTGTCCAGTTGCTCGGCGAGGTCCTTGCCCAACTGCGCCTGCTGCATCTGCAGTTGCTGGATTGCCTTGGCCATTGCCTGCATCTTTTCCAAATCCATTTCGGCCAGCTTCAGGTCCTTGAGAAACTGATCGATTTGACTGTTCTCCAGCGCCTTGATGGCCTCCTCCAGACTCGGCAGCGAAAGTCCCAACTCCTCGGCTTTTCTGGCCAGGTCGGAAAGCGATTGCGACATCTGCTCCTTCTGCTGTTGGCCGGCGGAATCGTTGCCCGGCAAACCGGCCGCGGCCTGCCGAAGTTTCTGAAGTTCGTTCTGCAGCTTGTCCAGGGCATCGGGTGTGGCGTTCGGATTGCCGAGCTGCTTTTGCATCGAATCGATTTGCTTCTGCAAATCGGCGGCGGCCGACGAACTCCGGGCGGTCTGCGAACGCGCGGCCTGCTCCAGTTTCCGCAGCGCCGGGTCTTTCGCCGCATCCCGGGTCTGGTCCTTCAGCTTCTCGGTGGCGCTCGCCAGATCGCGCAGCGCCTCGGTGCGGGTGAGGGAAATCCTGGCCAGCCGCTCGCCCAGCTCCTTGACCGAATCAAGCGCCTTTTGCGTCGGCTCCAGCGCCGGGCGTCGTTCCAGCGTGCGTCGGGTCAATTCGGCCAGTTGCCTGCCGGTGTCTTTGATAATCCCGGCTTCCTTCTTCTTTTGCAGATACGCATGGCTGCGATATTCCGGCACAAAACCGAGCGTCGCCGTCAGCACCAGGACGAGCAGCGCCCAGCGCGTGATCAGCGGCAAATGAAACGGAAGCGACTTGCGGGGATCGAACTCGCGCACGCGACCCGCGGCGTCGGACAGGAGCAGCTCCCGCCAGGTTCCCGCGTTGGGCGAGCCTGCAACTTCGAGCGCTGTGCTCAATCGCTCCTGTAAATGCTGTCGTTCGTCCACCCAGCGGGCGGTCTCGATCAAGGTGGGTCTTTGCCAAAAACCCACAAGAAAGCTGATCGGCATCGAGGCGACGGCAATTGCCGCAACCGGCCAAAGCGCCTGCTCCGGCAACGGGAACAATTTGTAAATCGCGAGAACAACCAGCCACAATGCGGCGCCACCAAAAAGCCCGTGCCAGAAGCTGCGCCAGGCGCGTTGCCAACGCCGGCGGCCTGCTGTTTTTTCAAGGGTGCCCTGGATGACTTGGATTTCGCTCATGGCCCGGCTTTAAGGTGCGACAGCAACAACAGTTTGGCGAGCGAAAAGTTGTTGTTGCATCTAATCTGAGATTAAGATTATGAGTAAGATTAAGAGCAGGAAAATCCTGGAAGCCCTTGCTCCTGCCACCGCCAGCAACCAACGACCAGCAAAGAACGACCCGCACCTCATTGCCGTTCGTATTCACCTTTGCCAAGCCGCTTCAGGACCGTGAAGCCGGCCCTCTTGGCGTCGGAAACAGAGAGCGGCTTCAGCTTGGTTGGCGAATGGAATGCGGAGATGACCTTGCGCACGGGCTTTTTGCAGGCCGGGCATTGAGTCAACGGCGCGGCGCTCAACGGCCGGCGCAGCGTGAAGGCGCCGCCGCACACCTTGCATTCGCCTGAGCACAGTTCGTATTCGTAAATGGGCATGGAATATCTCGACTTACGGACTTACGATTCCAGATTTTCCACGATTCTTCAACTTCCTTCCAGACTATATCGCCCGTTGAAAACCTTGAACTTGCGCCGGCGGTTTCATTTAATCACCGCGTGCCGACCAAAGTCATCGCGATTGCCAATCAGAAAGGCGGCGTGGGCAAGACCACGACGGCGGTCAGCCTGGCGGCTTGCCTGGCCGCGGTTGGCAGACGCGTCCTGCTTGTCGATCTCGACCCGCAGGCCAACGCCACCAGCGGATTCGGCATTGAAAAAACGGAGGGCGCGAGCGCCTATCGCCCCCTGCTCGGCGAAGGCGCGTTGGAAGAAAAAATCCAGCGCACGGCTTACGAACGGCTCGAGATCATCCCGAGCGAAGTCGATATGTGCGGCGCCGAGATTGAAGTGTCGCGACTGGAAAACCATCTGCACCGCCTGCGTCAGACGCTCGAACCGTTGCGCGCGAGCGAGCGGCATGAGCTGATTGTGGTCGATTGTCCGCCTTCGCTGGGGATTCTCACGCTCAACGCCTTCGCGGCGGCGGATTACCTGATCGTGCCGCTCCAGTGCGAGTATTACGCGCTCGAAGGCATTGCCATGATCCATCGACTCCTGAATCAATTGCGCGGATCGGGCGCGAACCCGAACCTCGAGTTGCTGGGCGTGCTCATGACGATGTTCGACGGGCGCACGAATCTTTCGCACCAGGTGGTCGGCGAAGTGCGCCAGCATTTCGGCCCGGTGGTTTTCGACACGGTGATCCCCCGCACGACACGCCTGGCCGAGGCGCCCAGTTTCGGCAAACCGATCATTTACTACGACAAATACAGCACCGGCGCCGCGGCCTACCAGGTGTTGACTCAGGAAGTATTGGCGCGGCTGAAACTTTAGAACAAACTTTGACGGAGGAAGCCCGAATGACGAATGGATTGGCCGCTCGGCGAGCGCGGGCCCTTCGGATTTGGCGTTTCGTCAATCATTCGTAATCCGTAATTGGTAATCGGTTTTTCCCGGGAAATCTGCGTCCTTTACACCCGGCTGGATTTTTCCGAAGCTGCGGCACTCTTTTATGGCCAGGCCAATTGCGGAAATGGAGATCGAGAAGGTCACGATGGAACTTCCGGACACCAAAACGATCCGGCTGAAGTGGCCTGAGGGTTACGATCCGGACTTCAAGACCGGCCAGTTCATCACCCTGTACTGGCCGGACACTCCCACTTACAAGCGCGCCTACTCGCTCTCGTCCTGTGCGCTCGACCGCGGATCCTTCGAGACGACGGTCAAGCGCGACGGCAAGATGGGCACGCGCATCGTCGATTGGGCGAAGGTGGGCGACAAAATGTTCGTCATTCCGCCCACCGGAAAGTTCCTGCCGGTTTACGAACCGAACAAACATTTGATTTGCATTGCGGGCGGCTCGGGGGTGACGCCGTTCCGCGCTTTCGTCCGGGAAGCCACCCGGCGCAAGCTGGAAACAAAGATCACGATTCTTTACAGCGTCCGCACCACGAACGACATCATTTTCAACGATGAATTCCACAAGCTGGAGTTGGATAATCCGCAGTTCGACTTTTACGTAACCTGCACGCGCTTGCATCCGCAGGACCCCTGGACCGGCCGCCGTGGGCGAATCACCCCCGAGTGGGTCAAGGAACACATTCACGATCTGGCGCACACCGTCTTTTACGCCTGCGGCCCCAATGAACTGGTCGAATTCGCCGAGCACCTTGTCCTGGTCGAACTCAAGGTGCCCAAGGAACAGATGAAAACGGAGAAATGGGGTTAGGCAGGTGGCGGGTTGTGGGTTGCGGGTTGACCGGGCCAGCCGAGGGCGCCGACCCGCAACGCGCAACGCGCAACGCGCAACCGGCAACCCACGACGAAGTATGTTAAAACGCACGCCTCTGTTCGCCGCGCACCAGAAACTGGGTGGTAAACTCATCAATTTCGGCGGCTGGGAAATGCCGGTTCAATACACCAGCATCCTCGACGAACACCAGGCTGTGCGCACCGCCGCCGGCCTCTTCGACATCTCCCACATGGGCGAGGTGCTGGTGAGCGGTCCGGACGCGGAGACATTCCTCAACCAGACATTGACCAACGACGCCCGCAAACTCGACGTCGGCCGGGGTCAATACACCCTCATGTGCAACGAACGCGGAGGGGCCATCGACGACCTCTACGCTTATCGCGTCGGGTCCTTCGACTTCCTGCTCATCGTCAATGCCTCGCGCATTGAAGAGGACGTCGCCTGGCTCCGGAACCAACACCCCGCATGCGCACGCCGCGGCGGTGTCGAACTCAAGAATGTCTCGGACGCCTTCGGGGCGGTCGCCGTCCAGGGCCCGCGCGTGAAGGAGTTCATCGACCGCTGTTTTCCCAGGCCACCGGGCTCCCAGTCCGTCGCGGCGCCCGCTTCCAGCCTGCAGAAGAACGATCTCGACCTTTTCGAGTTCGGTCACTCGATGGTCCACGTCGCCCGCACCGGCTACACCGGCGAAGACGGTTTTGAAGTCATTGCCCCGGCGGGAACCATCGAGGCGATCTGGAACAAAATCCTGGAAAGCGGTCAACCCTTCGGCCTCAAACCGTGCGGCCTCGGCGCGCGCGACACCTTGCGAACCGAGATGGGCTATCCCCTCTACGGCCACGAACTCAACGAAGCCGCCACCCCGATCGAGGCCGGCCTCGGATTCTTCGTCGCGCTCGACAAGGGCGAGTTTGTCGGCCGTGCGGTCCTGGCCGAACAAAAGGAAAAAGGGGTCAGCAAGAAGTGCGTCGCGTTCAAAATGACCGACAAATGCGCCCCACCCCGGCCGAATTACCCGGTCTGGAGCGCGGGCACCGGGGCAAAACCCATCGGCGAAGTCGTCAGCGGCACCCAAAGCCCGTCGCTGGGCATCGGCATCGGCATGGCTTACGTGCCACCGCAGTTCGCGAAGGCGGGCACAGCCATCGGAATCGAAATCCGCGGAAAACGTTTCGCGGCCGCCGTGGTTTCCAAGCCGATTTACCGCAAACCGACGACGAGATGAAGGCGGAGAAGGCGCGGAAGGCGCAAATTTTGTTTCCTTTTCTGCGCCTTTTGTGCCTTTTTGTGGCTGAAATTCCAAGCGCATTATGACTCACGTTCCTCCGGACCTCAAATACGCCAAAACTCACGAATGGGTGCGCCTCAGCGGTGACACCGCCGTGGTCGGCATTACCGATCATGCCCAACACGAATTGACCGACGTTGTGTTCGTTGAATTGCCCACGGTGGGACGGCAAGTGAAAGCCGGCGAGGCCTGCGCGGTGGTGGAATCGGTGAAAACGGCCAGCGACATCTACTCCCCGGTCAGCGGAGAGATCGTGGCGGTCAACAAGGCAGCGGAGGACAATCCGGCGTTGGTCAACACCGAACCTTACGGCGGCGGCTGGTTCTACAAAATCAAACTGAGCGATCCGTCGGAACTGAACAACCTTCTCTCACCGGAGTCTTACACGGCGCAGATCGGTCAATAATCGCGATGCTTTTCCTGAGGGCGGTGTCCTGCCGCTGACGTTGGGAGAACCGGACCACCGTTCCCTCTTTGGCGTGGCCGGCCCGCTCCGACCGGCCTCCGTCCTTCGCAGGGTTTGTCGTTGCGCAATTCCACTGTTCCGTCAAAATGACAAGGCGTTGTGCGGTGATCTGAAAATTTGCCGGCCGGTGAAAATGAAAAAATTCCTTCCCATCGTCCTGGCGTTTGCGACGGCGGCGGGTCTCGTCCGCAGCGAAGAAAAAATCGCGCTGCTCAAAGCCGGTTCAAAAACCTTCACCAACGTGGTCGTGCTCGACCGTTCGCCTGTCGAGTTGACCATCAAACATGCCGGAGGCCTGGCCACGTTGAAACTCAAGGAACTGGACGGAGAATATCAAAAGAAGTTCGGCTACGATCCCGCCAAAGCTGCGGAGCTGGAGAAAAGCAGGGCACCTGCCCCCGTCGCCGCGGCAGTGGCGGGGCCCGAAATGGTTCAAAAGGACTACCCGCTTCGCGACAGGGGCAGGCTCTTTCTCACGTTTCCCAAAACCTGGACAGACGCCGCCCGGCAATCACCCGCGTCGTTGCCGCCGGGGCTGACGGTCCAGTTTTCGCCCCTGGCCGGGAAGGATTTCAAGGTGTTACTGACCGCACTGCCGAACGGGCCGCCTTTGAGCGAGAAAAAGCTTGGACGCGAGGAGCTGAAACACGTGTTGGAGATGTCGGCCCGGCCCGCCCTGGCCACCGCCGAAGAAAAACAATTGGTGTTCAGCGACCTCAATGGCGCGGAAGTCACCGGCTACTTTTTATCTTTGACGGACACGACAGTCTCCACGGGCGAGCCGCCGTCCGGCAGTTACAAATACTTGACCCTGGGCATCGTGACCTTTGGCGATCTCATCGCCAACTTTACAATCCTCTCGAACACTGCGGACAGCGATGAGAAGAAGGCCGCGATCGAGATGGTCAAAACGGCCCGTCTCAAACAAAACTGAGAGCGACACTTCCCGCGACCGTCATCGTTTGCCGGCCGCTCCCGCGCAGCCGGTCCGTTCCCGGGACACGCATCGTCCACAGACTGGACAAACGGGCTGTGCGATGCCCCTGGTTTCCGGGGAAAATCGGCCCGGCATGGCGGCTGCTAAGGAGAAGCCTGACACGATGCAGCGCGTGTCCAGAGCGCAAACGGTAGCAACAGCAAAACCGCTCTGAGTGCTCTTTTTGAATCTGCGGGGCCAATCGGTTGAGCTTTTTCCGGTTTGCTCCCAGCCCACCCCGCGCGCGGCTCGCATTCGCGATGGTGCAGCCGCGCGCGCCTTTTTATTCTCATGGGCGGATCGGCTAACCGCGATCCAACGCGCCCCTTGCGGATCAACCGCGTAATTTCCCTTTCCCATTTGCCCGCTTCGCCAGTAGCGTCGGAGGCATGGCCCTTGGGCGCATACTCGTCGATGGCTACAGCCTGTTGCACAACTGGCCGGAGCTCGCGCCGGGCCAGCCGCGCCATTCCGCCGCTGCGCGCGCGGAGCTGATTCACGCTCTGACGCAATACCGCGATGCCATTGGCACACCGATCACGGTTATCTTCGACGGCGCCGGCGCGCCGCCGGGCACGCCGAAAACACTATCCTCGCCCGAACTCGAAGTGTTATACTCACAAGCAGGACAGACGGCCGACGATGTGATCGAACGGGCGGCGCATCGCCTGAGTGAGTTCGGCGAAGTGCTGGTGGTCACTGACGATTACGCCGAGCGGGACACGGTGCTCTCACTCGGCGGCATGGCGTCGAGCTGCCGGAATTTCATTCAGACGGTCGAAAGCACAATGAGCGAGCTGCAACGCGAGTTGAAACATCGCAACCGGAAGGAGCGCGAACGCTTTCGACGCTCACGCTGAATCATGAAACGTCCGCTGACCTTGGTCTGCCTTTTCATCGGCCTGAATTCCTCGGGGCAGGAAGCTCCGTCCACGAACGCCGTCTCCACGGCACGACCCGTTTATCGCTACCTCTTTCTGATCGACACCTCGTCCACAATGTCGCGCCAGAAGGCCATGACGACGGAGACCGTCAGCAAATTGATCCTGAGCAGCATCGCCGGACGCATTCAACCGGGCGATACCTGGGGCCTCTGGACGTTCGATGACCAGATCCGCACCAACGTCTTTCCGGCGCTCAAGTGGGACCCGCGAGTCCGACGCGAGATCGCGGCGGGTGCCTATCGCTTTCTTAACGATCAGCGCTTCAAAAAGAAAAATTGGTCCCTCGAAAAACCGCTGGCCGCGATTAGCGACGAGGCGAAACTCTCCGGCGATCTCACCGTGTTTCTTTTTACTGACGGAAGCAGGCCCGTGAAGGGGACCCCATTCGATAATCCCATCAACGAAATTTTCAAGAGGCACGCCCCCGGCATGCGGAAGGCGAAAAAGCCGTTCGTGACCGTGCTGGTCGCTCAGGAGGGAACATTCGCCGCGCAGGCCGTCAATCCCGGTGGCGAATCGATTTACGTTCCGCGCCTGGCCAGTGCCACCTCGCCGGACCAGGCCAATGCCGGCACGAAGCTGGAAACAACCACGACCAACGCCGGAGCATCGGCGCCCGCGGCGTCAACGAAACCGATGACCGTGGAGGAAATTGCCGCAGCGCTGCGTCAATCCCAGAAAAAACAGACCAACGCCGGCGCCGTCGCGCGAGCGCCGTTGATCATGCGAGGAACCAATGTCGGTCGCATCGCACCGGATGAGGCCGGCCCGACCAATACGGAAATTCCCGCGCCGATTCTCAGCCCGTCTCCGCTGGCCTCGGACGCCGCCGCTTCGGAAAACCGGTCCGCGGCGGTCTCGAACCCGTCTCCGCCTGCTCCGGAGCCCGCCGTGTTGATCGGGACCGGGCTCGGCGCGCCCGCTGTCAAGAGCAATTCGGCACCGGCCGAAACGATGGTCGCGGCAGCGCCGAAAAAAGTTGCAAGCGAAGACGACGTCGCGCCGGCGGGAACGACGGCCGATAATGCGCCGGAGACCGCGGAGCCTTCTTCAGCGTCACCCCAAACCGCCCTCCTTCTTCAACCGGAGCCGGCCGCGAATGCCTGGAAATATTTGACTGCCGCCGCGGCGCTGTTGCTGGTGGCGTTGACGCTGGCCTGGTTTTACATTCGCAGTATTCGCTATGTCCCCCGGCCGAGCCTCATCTCGCGTTCAATGGAAAAGGAGAGGAAGTAGGCCGGCTCACGCGCAGTGATCGGCCGCGAATTTTCTCCCGTTTCGTGATTTTCACGCAAAAAGCGTGACCTTCACGCACGCGGCGATAATTTCGCAAACGGGATCAGGCCAAAACTACGCTGGCACAGTATCCGCTCCTGTTGGGCGTAATCCAAGTTTGAACAGAGGATTTACCGCGGATCGCACAGGGTGTGCTGCCAAAATCACAGTGCTCGTCGTTTGAATCAACGTTCCCATCATCAACTCAAGGAACCCGCCATGACGAGGAGTCAAGTCATCACAATGCTCCGTAGATTACTCATCGGAATCAGTTTCTCGATCCTGCCCGCCCTCTGCGCTCAAGTGCCGCAACTCATCAACTTTCAAGGCCGCGTCACTGTGGATGGCGTGAATTTCAATGGCACCGGCCTGTTCAAGTTTGCGCTCGTGAACGGCGACGGCGGCGCCACGATTTGGAGCAACGACGGCACCGGCGCGGATGGTGGCGAGCCAACAAATGCGGTCGCCATCCCGGTATCACAAGGGCTTTACGCGGTGCTCCTCGGTGACACGACATTGACGAATATGACGCCGATCTCGGCGGCCGTTTTCACCAACATCGACGTGCGGCTGCGTATCTGGTTCAATAACGGGACGAACGGTTTTCAGCAATTGTCGCCAGATCAACGCATCGCCGCGGTTGGCTACGCGATGATGGCGGCAAACGTGGCCGATGGCATGATTACCTCAGTCAAACTTGCCGAAGGCGCGGTGACGAGCGGGAAGCTGG
>DASPXS010000086.1:0-16867 GCA_035637175.1 Haliangiales bacterium
CGCGTCGGGCAACCAGGCCACGTGTTCGTTTACCGTCACCGTCCGTGACACCGAGAGCCCGGTCATCACCAGTCTCAGCGCCAAACCGACCACCTTGCGCCCGCCGAATCATCAAATGGTGCTCGTGACGGTTGGCGTCAAAGCCACCGACAACGCCGGTCCGAGCACCTGCCGGATCACATCGGTCACCAGCAACGAGCCGGTCAATGGATTGGGTGATGGCGACCAGGAACCGGACTGGATCATCGCCGGTGATCTCACGCTTTATCTGCGCGCGGAACGGGCCCAGAACGGCACCGGGAGGATTTATAGCATAACCGTCACCTGCACCGACACCGCGGGCAATGCCACGAATGGGACCGTCGCGGTGTTCGTGCCCAAATAGCCCGCGGAAGATGCCAAAGTAATTTGATTTACATCCCCGACGCTGTTTGCCACGATGCGCCTTGTTCCCGGTGATCTAATCCGACGCAGCGCGCAGTTCGACGTGGGAGTCGTGGGTGTCAGAAAGTTGCACCAACAATGATGTGGTACGCGCCAGTAATCGGTTACGGTTTCTCGGTTTTTGCTGAGGCAATTCTCGTCAAGAGCGTTGTGGAGACGTTGTGGGATTGCGTTGTCCCAAACAGCGCCGACAAACCTCAGGTCCGGCCCCCGGTGTGGCAGGGGGACGCACTCGCCCGAATTGAAGGAGTGCTCTATGTGGCTTTTCTCCAGATCGGACTCGGTTCGATGATCGGCTTGTGGCTGGTCCTCAAGGTGGCCGGCCAATGGAAGAGATGGATGGACGATGGCGACGAAAAGGCGGAAAGACCGGATGGACGATCGGTCTTTAACATTTTCCTGATCGGGAACGCGCTTACGATGCTCTATTCCTTCGTCGGGTTCAAGCTCATCCAATGGGTCCAAGCAGAGAGAATATTGCAAGTGTGCCTGGTTCCCTTGTCGGTTATCGCCTTGACACTGGCGTTTTGGGCCTGGATTCCCGGGCAACGCAAATCGAGGTTCTTGTGAAATACCGGGGGATCCCGGCATAGCTTCTCGCGCGCGGCCCCGATTAGTTCCGTTCGCTCACGCTCTGCCCATCCTGCGAGGAGAGAACTCGCCGAACTTTAAACGCGCATTACGCCGCTGAACCTGCGAACGGCCCCTCAGCCCATCGCGACTCTCCCCCCTCGGAGGGGGAGAGGGTGCCCAACCTGTCCGCCCTAGCCTTGGCGAAGTCGGAAGGGCGGGGGAGGGCGAGGTTCATGGGCGGCGGGAAGGGCCACGAACCCCGATTGTCACGCATCAATCGGGAGCTGATTTGTCAAGAAAGATTAGCTTGATGTTTCCCGCGCGATGCCTAACACTGGCGAGCATGCAACTTAGTCATCTCTTCCGGAATACCGAATACTTCATCCCGTTCAAGGCGGGTGACACCATTTTCAAGGAAGGCGAACCCGGCGACCAGATGTATGTTGTGCTCGAAGGAGAAGTGGACGTCGTTGTTCACGACAAGGTCGTCGAAACGGTTCGCATGGATAGTTTCCTGGGAGAAATGGCGCTCATCGACGCGCGCCCACGCAGCGCGACGGCGGTTGCCAGGACGGACTGCAGACTGGCCCCGATCAACCAGAATCGGTTCAAGTTTCTCGTCCAACAAACGCCTCACTTTGCGCTCCACCTCATGCAGGGAATGGCCGAGCGTTTGCGGCATCGGGCGTGAATCGGAGCGCGTCGCTAAACGGGCGGCCTGAAAAGTTGGAGGTCGCACACGTCCGAAGCTGTTTGCCTTTTTCATGAACCCCCCATTTCCGGGCCGCTCTCTCCTGGCCGCTGACCGCATTTTGAATTGGACAGACTGTAATTCTCAAACCCGAATGACGAAGTCCGAAGGAATGACTAAATCCGAATGACGAAACCGGCGACCGCACAACTCAAAGCATTTCGACATTCGGGCTTCGGATTTCTTTCGTCATTCGACGTTGGACATTCGTCATTCAACGACTTGTGCAAACCAGGTTCATGATCCCAATGCATTCGGAAAAACGAAATGGGGCTACCCATGACACTTCGACGATCATCTTTTAATCGAAAGGGGAAACATCGCGCCGCGGAACGGCATCGTCTGTCATGGAAGTATTGAGCGCCTACCTTCCGATGGATCGCCGCCAGGCGCTGGGAGGCGGCGCTTCATTGCCCGACCGCGCCCAGGGCGCCGCCTTGTTCGCCGATATTTCGGGCTTTACCCCGCTCACGGAGGCGTTGTCACGCGCGTTGGGACCGCGTCGAGGTGTCGAAGAATTGACCGGCCATCTGAACCGGGTTTATGACGCGTTGATCGACGAGTTGGATCGCTACGGCGGCAGTGTGATTGCCTTCGCCGGCGACGCAATCACTTGTTGGTTCGAGGCTGATGACGGCGCCCGGGCGACCGCCAGCGCCCTGGCCATGCAAAAAGCGATGATCCCGTTTTCCCGGATCGAACTCCCTAATGGCAACATTGTCGCGCTGGCAGTGAAAGCGGCGGTTGCGACCGGCCCCGTGCGCCGGTTCATAGTGGGCGATGCGGGAATGCAATTGATTGATGTGATCGCCGGCCGAACGCTGGCGCGAATGGCTGCGGGCGCACATCTGGCTGCAAAAGGGGAGGTGGTTCTGGACGCGAATACCGCAGAACAGTTGAAACACGCCGTCGCGGTGGCCGATTGGCGAAGTTCTGAAACGACGGCCGAACGTTTCGCCGTGGTGGACGGCTTGAAGGTTCCGGTCGAGGCGAAACCGTGGCCGACGATGACGAGGCTGGAGGATAGCGTTGTCCGGCCATGGTTGATTCCGGCGGTTTACGAACGGCTGCTGGCCGGTCAGGGTGAATTCCTCACGGAACTGCGACCGGCGGTGGCCCTGTTCATCAAATTCGAAGGGATCGATTATGACGCCGACGAAGCAGCCGGCCAGAAGTTGAACAGCTTCGTGAGTTGGGTGCAAAAAGTCCTGGCGCGCTACCAGGGGTTCCTGATCGACGTGTCGATTGGCGATAAAGGAAGCTATCTCTACTGCGCTTTCGGGGCGCCCATTGCCCACGAAAACGACGTCTGGTGCGCGCTGACGGTCGCGCTGCAAGTGCGCACGCCGCCCGCCAGGATGGGTTTCATTACCGACATTCGAATCGGCATCAGTCGTGGGACGATGCGAACCGGGGCCTACGGCGGCACCGTCCGTCGTACTTACGGAGTGCTGGGCGACGACGTCAACCTGGCGGCGCGCCTGATGGAAAACGCACCGCCGGGGAAAGTCCTGGTCAGCGGCCGCGCGCAGAATTCTTCCGGCGACGCCTTCCTCTGGGAACCTCTTCCCCCCATCCGGGTGAAAGGCAAGATCGATCCGGTTCCCGTCTTCGTCCTGAGTGATGCCAGCCTGCCATCCTCGCTTCGGTTGATTGAACCGGGCTACTCGCTGCCGATGGTCGGGCGCGCCGCGGAACTGGCGCTCATCCGGGACAAAATGGAGTTGGCGCTTTCCGGACGCGGGCAGGTGCTGGGCGTTACGGCCGAAGCCGGCATGGGAAAATCGCGTCTGGCGGCGGAGGTCATCCGGCTCGCCCACCGGCTGCGGTTTACCGGCTATGGAGGTCAGTGCCAATCGTACGGCACCAACACCAGCTACCTCGCCTGGTGGACCATTTGGCGCGGGCTGTTCAATCTCGACCCGGCGTTGTCCCTGGAGGAACAAACCTCTGCGATCGAAAGACAACTCGCAGAACTCGATCCCATGCTGTTGCCGCGCCTGCCGTTGCTCGGTGCGGTCCTGAATCTGTCGATGGCCGACAACGAGATGACGCGGCAGTTCGACGCCAAGCTCCGCAAGGCTTCCCTGGAAGCCCTGCTGGTGGATTGCCTGCGCCGACTGGCCGGCACCAAACCCACGCTCCTGGTCCTGGAAGATTGCCATTGGCTGGATCCGCTTTCGCAGGACCTGCTCGATGTCATCGCCCGCGCCGTGGTCAACCTGCCGGTGCTGGTGCTGGCCGCCTACCGACCGCCGGACGCGAATCGCGCCGAGGGACCGCAGTTGCGGTCGCTCCCCCATTTCACCGAAGTGACGCTCGGCGATCTGACGCGACCGGAGGCGGAGCTTCTCATCACTCAAAAGTTGGCGCAACGTTTCGGCTCGAAAACCGCGCCGCCCCCGGCGCTGGTCGAGCGCCTGTTGGCCCGCTCGGAGGGCAACCCGTTTTATCTCGAGGAATTGCTGAATTATCTCCAGGACCAGGGCATCAATCCGCATGACGCGCGCGCCCTCGAACAGCTCGATTTGCCGACCAGCCTGCACAGTCTGATCCTGAGCCGCATCGATCAGCTCACGGAAAATCAAAGGATCACCCTCAAGGTGGCCAGCGTCATTGGACGCCTGTTCCAGGCTTCAACGCTCTGGGGAATCGACGCGCAACTCGGCGAAGAACGAGTCCGGGCGGATCTCGAAGCGTTAAAGAAGCTCGACCTGACACCGCTCGACAAACCCGAACCGGACCTCACATACCTGTTCAAGCACATCGTCACGCAGGAGGTCGCCTATGAAAGTTTGCCGTACGCCACGCGGGCAAAGTTTCACGAGGCCGTTGCCTCCCACCTCGAGCGGCGGTTTGGGGAGTCGCCACAGGTGGACCTGCTCGCGTTTCACTTCGATCGCAGCAGGAACGAGGCGAAGAAGCGCGAGTACCTGTTGAAAGCCGGCGAAGCCGCCCAGGCGCGCTACGCCAATGCGGCGGCCATCAACTATTACCAACGCGTCCTGCCCTTGTTGCCCGGGCAGGTCCGCGTTCCGGTCATGCTCAAGTTGGGACGGGTGCTGGAGTTGGTGGGCCAATGGAACGAGGCGGGTAATCTCTACAAAGAGGCATTGGCGCTGGCCGAACAGCAGGGCAATCGTCACTCGCAGGCCCAATGTCTGACGGCCACCGGCGAGTTGTTGAGCAAACAGGGAGCTTATACGGAAGCTTCCAACTGGCTGGAAGAAGCCCGCGGTTCATTCGATCATCTGGGCGATGAATCCGGGGTCGCCGAAACTCTCCATTATTCCGGAACCGTGGCGGCGCAACAGGGCGACTACGAAAAAGCCTGCGTGCTCTATCGCCGAAGCCTGGCAATCCGGCGCAAACTCGATGACCGGCAACCGATTGCAAGCTTGCTCAGCAATTTGGGGATCATCTCCTGGTATCAGGCGGATTTTCCGGCGGCCCGCGCTCTTTACGAGGAAAGCCTGGCGATCCGGCGCGATCTGCGGGACCGCTGGTCGATCGCCAATTCACTCAACAACCTCGGGCTGGTGTTGCGCGACCAGGGAGACATCGCGGGCGCGCGCGCCTTGTTGGACGAGAGCCTGACCATCAACCGCGAGCTGGGCGACCGATGGTCCATCGCCAACTGCCTGAGCAGCCTGGGGGATGTGGCCTTGAGCCAGAAGGACTACGGCGCGGCGCGAACTTTTCTCGAGGAAAGCCTGGCCATCAATGAGGAGCTGAGTGACCGACGGGCCATCGCGTTCCTTTTCGAGTTCTTCGCCCGGTTGGATGCCGCCCGGAATCGACCCCGGCGCGCCTTGCGCCTCGCCGGCGCCGCCGCCGCGCTGCGGGATGCGATTGGAGCGCCTCTTTCCCCTGCGGAACAACTCCGCTTCCATCAGACGCTGGACTCCGCGTGTGCTGCGCTCGGTGACACGGAAAAATCCGCCTTGTTGAACGAAGGCAAAGGCATGGTTCTGGAACAGGCCGTCGATTACGCGTTGAAAGATGCGATTGAATGAATCCGTGAACTTCAATGGTGGACTGAGCCAGGCTTGTGGCCGCGGGTTCCATCGAATCTCTCCAAGAGACAGGAAAAGGAGAGAGAGCCGGGCAAACGGAAGAGGTGGGGTGGCCGACGGGATTTGAACCCGCGACAACCAGATCCACAATCTGGGGCTCTAACCAGGCTGAGCTACGACCACCATCCGGGCGCGACACGCTAGTAGTTTTTGCCTGGAGCGTCAAGCGGCGAGGCGGCGTCGCGGCGTGGCTGGCGTGGCTGCACAGAGAAGCGTCAAAAGTGAGGACTGACACCGGACACGGAAAATCTACATCCAGGCCACCTCGCTCAGGTCCAGATACCAATCGCTGCCATCGGTCACGCGGACGGCTTTTTTCTCCTGCTTGTAAACGATCTTCTCCAGGTTCACCGACGGGGGCAGGACATTGATCAGTGTGTCGCCGGAGACAAGCGAAATGAGGCGCGTCCGCTTTTCCGGTCGGCGGACAAACACATATTTGACGCGGTCCACCGTGTAAATGTATCCGGTGATCCGCGCGACGCCCGCTTCGCAGGCGTCAACCGTCCCGATAAAATGCCGGCGTGCTTCCTTTTCAAAATAACGCCGATGAATGACGTGCACTTTCTCTCCAGGTTCCAGAATCATAAAGGCTCCGCTGGTTGGCTCATTTCCCCGACCGGTGGCCCGGGGCGGATGATAGAGCGTCCGAGAGACCGATGGCAACGCGCTACTTCGCGCCCCGGCCGGACAGTTTTGCGCCGGCCAGATCAAAGCGCAGATGGCAAATCCCGGCTTCAAGTTCCATTTCGATATTGCCGGCCACCTTGTGAAAGACCCGCAACATGGCGTGATTGTCGGACAGCACATCGGCGGTAAACGCGTCGATGCCGTTCTCCCGCGCGATCTTCACCAGGTCGTGCGCCAGAAATGTGCCGATGCCCCGTCCCTGGTAATCGTCGTGCACGGTGATGGCGACTTCGGCGTGGTTGCTGGCGGGATTGCGAAAATAGCGGCCGACGCAGATCATCCGTTCGCGGCCCTCGGATGAAATCAGGCCTACCAGCGCCATGTCGTTGCGGTAGTCCAGCGTCACGAATTTTTGCACCTGTTCGTGCGGCAAATGGCGGACGTGCGTGAAGTAGCGTTGCAGGATCGTCTGCTCGGAGTGCGAATAGAACAGCTCCTTGAGGAGCGCTTCATCGGTCGGCTGGATGGGGCGAAAGCGTATCTGGAGGCCGCCTTTGAAGCTCGCCTCCGTTTCGTATTTCTTCGGGTAAGGCTGCAAGCCCGGCGGCAAGGCGATCTGGTTGGGGTGCACCAGTCGTCGCTCGCGCGCTTCGCGCAACAATTCATCGCGAAATTTCGGATGGGCGATATGGATGAGGGCCAGCGTCCGTTCGCGCACGCTTTTGCCGTGCAGATCGGCGATGCCGTATTCGGTCACGACGTAATGAACGTCCGCGCGGGTGGTCACCACGCCGGCGCCCGATTTCAACCGCGTGACGATGCGGGAAATCCGGCCGTCACTCGTCGTGGACGGCAGGGCGATAATCGGTTTGCCGCCCTCGCTGCGCGCCGCGCCCCGGATGAAATCCACCTGCCCGCCAAAACCGCTGTAAAACCTCTCGCCGATCGAATCGGCGCAGATCTGGCCGGTCAGGTCCACTTCAATCGCCGAGCTGATGGCGACCATGCGGCGATTGCGGGCAATCTGAAACGGGTCGTTGGTAAACTCGGTCGGCCGGAATTCAAAACGCGGATTGTCGTGGATGTAATCGTAGAGTTTGCGCGTGCCAAAGCAAAACGAGGAGACGATCTTCCCGGGCAACAGCGTTTTCCGGCGGCAGTTGAGCACGCCGCTTTCAATCAGGGGAATTACCGCTTCGGTGAACATCTCGGTGTGCATGCCGAGGTCTTTCTTGCCGGCCAGGCAGGCCATGACCGCGCTCGGTATTTCGCCGATCCCGGTCTGCAGCGTGGAACCGTCCTCCACCAGCGAGGCGATGAATTCGCCCATCTTCATCGCGTCGGCCGAGGGCGGTTTGGTGGCGAACTCCAGCACGGGAAGATCGCTCTGCACCAGGGCGTCCAGCGCGGAGACGTGAATAAAGCTGTCGCCGAGCGTGCGCGGCATGTTGGCATTCACTTCCGCGGCCACAAAGTCCGCGCTTTCGACCGCTGCCTTCACCACGTCCACGGACACGCCAAAACTGCAGAACCCGTGCGCGTCCGGCGGGCTGACCTGCACGAGCGCGACATCCAGATGGATTTTCTTCTGGCGGAACAGGGAGGGAATCTCGCTGAGAAAAATGGGCGTGTAATCGGCCACGGCATCATTCACCGCCTCGCGCACGTTGGGTCCGATAAAAAACGCGTTGTGCCGGAAATGTTCCAGCAGATCTCGTTTGGCATAGGGCGCGGCGCAGAAGGTCAGAATGTGCATGATCTCGACATCGAACACCCCGGCGCCGCGCGCGGCCAGCGCCGCGACCAGTTTTTGCGGCGCCGCGCAGCCCGAACCGACAAACACGCGCATGCCGCTGCGCAGATGTTCGAGGGCGCCCTCGGCTGTCGTCCAGCGCGATGAGTTCTCGTTTGTTATCGTCTGTTTGCGCTTTTTCATCGTTGTGACTATCATCGCCGCACCGGGGGATTCTGCTACACCTTTCTTGGCGTAAGGTGATACAGGATTTGGCCTGCTCTGAGTGCGATCGGCGCAGCATGCGCTTGGGTCGAAGTTCAAGGTTCAAGGTTCCGGCAAAAAATCATGCCGGACCGTGAGCGGCTTTAAAATCATCGCGAAAATGAATCCTGGTCGCGCAGATCTCTTGATGAACCTCCCCCTCTCTCCTGCCCTTCGGGCACCCTCTCCCCCTCGGAGGGGGAGAGGGATGGGGTGAGGGGGCCACTCGCAGGTTCATGGTCCCAATACATGCGAACAAACGAAAGAGAGCTTCCCACAAGATTCGAAACGTCCACGGGATTCGCTCTAATCCATGCCGCTTTGAATCCGGTGGGACATCCTCGCCATAAAACATTTCATCGGATACCAATTGTCGCTCATTCGTTGATGCCCCACCGCGGTGCGGGTCTGTCGCGGTTGAGAATGCCATCGAGCACGGCGGAACTCGTGTCGGCCCGTTCGCGCAGCCGTTCGATCGACAATCCCGCGACGCTCGACTCAACCGGCAATTCCTCGACATGGGGAAAGAATTCCATCCCCGCTCGAGTCGCCGCCTCCCGCAAACAGACAAACACCGGGGCGGCGCAAATGAGGGGTTCCGAGCCAGCCATCAGGGCGACGAGCGCCCGGGGCCGGTTGGAGCCGGTCCTGACCCAGGCTTCGATCCAGTTTCTGACGCTGCGCGGCAGCGTGCGGCTGCGCGTGGCGACGATGATCATGTTTGCTTCGCGGGCCTGTTGGGCCGCCACCTCTCGCAGTTGCGGCGACTGCAACGCTTCGAACTTCCACAACTCGTAGCCAAACTCGCCATCCCTACCGACTTCGCCGACCAGCCCGTTGTAAGTCTGCATCGCGCGCCGTCCGTCGGCGATATCTTCGTAGGCAATCACAATGTTAATCGCCGGCGTGGGATTAAGTCCGACCTTCTCTGCCAATGCATGTGATAACGCGGATCGCATGAAGAAACTTTAGAGTGTATGGGGCGATTCAACAATCAGGGCACAATCCAATTGTTTTTAAGGGAATCGCCTACCCTGCCTTGGGTAATCGGCGAAAACCCGCTTGACTGCCAGGATTCTGAGGCGCTCATTGGGAGCATGCTTTCCCTGACCCGACGCCAATTCATCGGAACCGGCGGCGCGGCATTGGCGGTCAGCGCATTGACAGGACGCCTGCAAGCCGGCTACAGCAAACTCAAGATCGGCGCGACCGATTGGAACCTGCAACTGGAGGCCAGGCCGGGCTCGGTCGAGCTGGCCAAAAGCATAGGGTTTGACGGCGTGCAGATCAGCCTGGGCCACTCGCTTGATCCAAAGAAGCCACCGCAGCACCTGCCGTTGAGCGAACCCGGGCTGTGCGAGCAATTCCTGGCGGAGTCCGGCAGGAACCAGGTCCAGATCGCTTCCACCTGCGTCGAGATTCTCCACCGAAACCATCTGAAAGACGATCCGCTGGGCAAAAAATGGGTTGCTGAATCCATCCCGCTGACGAAGAAGCTGGGCGCCCGGGTGATCCTGCTGCCGTTCTTCGGCGATGGCGCGCTCAAGACGCGTGAGGAAATGGATTACGTCGCCGCTTTTTTGAAGGAGATCGGACCGGAAGCCGAGAAGACGGGGGTCGTTCTTGGCCTGGAGAACACGATCTCAGCGGAAGACAACGCGCGCATCCTGGACCGCGCGGAGTCCAGGGCTGTGCTGGTTTACTACGATGTCGGAAATTCGTTCAACAACGGATTCGACATCTACAAGGAGATCGGCTGGCTGGGCAAGGATCGCATCTGCGAGTTTCATTTGAAGGACAACCCGCACCTGCTGGGCCAGGGGAAGATCGATTTCCCGAGGGTGATACAGGCAATCGCCGGGACCGGATTCAGCGGCTGGGCGCAGTTGGAGACCGTGGCACCGTCCGGCGATGTGAGAAAGGACATGGACACCAACCTCAGGTACATTCGCAGGCTTTTGGCGCAGTCCTGAAGCCGGCGGACCGCCGCCCGAATTTCTCACCGGCAACTTTAAACCGCCACGACATGCAGTCCCCGAACCGATAGACAACCTTTTGTTGCGTAGGCAACAAAAGGTTGTCTGGGCAGATTTGGCGAGAAATGGAGGCTAGGAAAGGCTAGGAACCGGTGTTCTGCATTTCCACCCACCGCACGGCGAAGCGGATCAGTTCCGAGGAGGATTCCAGCTTCAGTTTGGCTTTGACGTTCACGCGATGCACTTCCACCGTCTTGACGCTCAAATGAAGTTTCTCGGCAATCTGGCGCGTGCCTTTGCCCTGGCCGATGAGCTGGAACACTTCAAACTCGCGGTCGGTGAGATTTTCCACGGGTGATTTGCTGGCTTCCAGGCGGCGGCCGGAAAAGATTTCCAGGATTTTGGCCGACATTTTTTCGCTGACATAAATCTGGCCGGTCAAGACGTGGCGGATGGCCTCCAGCAATTTCCTGCCGCCCTCCTGTTTCATGATGTAACCGCGGCCGCCGGCGCGCAGGACGCGTTCCGCGTAAAGGGATTCGTCGTGCATTGAAATCACCAGCACGGCCAGGCCGGGGTACATCGCCTGAATGTCTTTGATCAGTTCGATTCCGCTCTTGTCGGGCAGCGTGATATCGGCCAGCACCAGGTCCGGCGCCTGGTTCTGGATCGCGTCCAGCGCCTGATGCGCGTTCTCTGCCTCGCAGCAGACGATCAGGTCCGGCTCATTGCCGATCAGTTGGGCCAGTCCCTGGCGCATCATCGGATGGTCGTCCACGATCAGGATGCGTTTGGCCGTTGCCGGGGCCGGCCTCTTTTTGGCCGTCATAAATCCTTGTTGAAAACGCACGTGACCGTCGTGCCCCTGGCGCGTTCGCCGCGGATTTGCAGCGTGGCGCCAATCTCGCCCGCGCGATAATTCATGATCCGGAGTCCCATGCCCTGGCTGCGGTCGGGATCTTTGGGAAAATCGGCGCCGTCGTTCGCCACCAGCAGGCAATGTTTGTCAGCCGCCGGTTGGAAGGTGATCAGGATCTTCTTCGCTTTGCCGTGTTTGATGGCGTTGTTGATGGCTTCCTGCGCGATGCGATAAAGGTGCGTGGCGGCGGCGTTGTTCCGGATGAGGATCGGCTCATCGCACTGGAAACGGCACTCGATTTTGAACATCTTCTCCACGTTGGCGGCGAGTTCCTGCAGGGCGGACATCAAACCGTTCGCTTCCACCTGCACGGGCGAGAGGCCGCGCGCCAGGCTCCGGGTATGGGCAATGGCTTCGCGCACGTGGCAGGCAATTTCCCCCGCCCGCTCGGCTTGCGCTTTGGATTTGGCCGCCAGCTTTTGTTGCAGCACCTCGCACATCAGCTCGATGCCCGCCAGTTGCTGGCTCAGGCCGTCGTGCAGGTCGTGGCCGATACGCCGTTGCTCGCGACTGCTCACGGCCAGGATTTCCTTTTCCAGGCGCTGGCGCTCGGTCACGTCGATGCCGGTGCCGATGACGAACTCGACCCGTTCGCCGGCATCCCGCAGGACGTTGTTGGACCAGGAGATGAGACGCCGCTCGCCGCTTTTGGTGAGCCAGTAATTTTCGTGCAGGCCGGGAACCCGCCCGGAACACAACTGCGCGAACATCCCTTTGACCTGCTCCAGTTCCTCGGGCGCAATGAACAAGTCCCACGGCCTGCGGCCGCGGACCTCCTCGAACGAACAGCCGGTGGTCTGTTCGCAGGCGCGGTTGAATCGAACGATGCGACCTTCGCGGTCCAGCACCACCACCAGCGCGCCCGAAGTGTCCAGAACGGCCGAAATAAACGCGTGCTCCCTTTTCAATTCCTCTTCGGCGGCCGCCAGCCGCCTTTCCCGTTCCAACTGCCCGAACGCGCGCCGCACCATCGTCGGCAGGAATTCCTGGAACTGGACGTCTTTGACGAGGTAATCGAGCGCGCCGCGCTTCATCATATCCACAGCCACCCGCTCGTCGCCCTGGCCGGTAATGACGATGAAAGGCACCGGACGCTGGATTTGGGCCAACTGACCGATCAGTTCCTTGCCCTCGATGTCCGGCAGCTTCAAATCCAGAAGCATCAGGTCGGCGGCGCGCTCCTTGAGCCAGTTGATGGCTTCCCGGCCCGACGCCGCCGTGGCGGTGGTGAAACCTTCGCGGCGAAGCGACTTTTCAACGAGCCGCAACAGGCCCCGGTCGTCATCAACAATCAACACGGTGGCAGGCGGGGCGGCGTCGGACATAACAACTCGCTCAGACATTGCGCTCGATCTCGGGCACCTGGACCAGGGAGATGAACAGGCCCAACTGTTTGATCGCTTCGGCGAATTTGTCGTAGTCCACCGGTTTGACCAGGTAATTGTTGCAACCGAGCGCATGGCACCGCTCCACTTCGCGCGGGTCGTCGGTGGTCGTCAGCATGAGCACCGGGACTTTGCGCAGTTCCGCGTCCTCCTTGATCTGGCGCAGCACTTCCACGCCGTCCACCTTTGGCATGCGAATGTCCAGCAACAGCAGGTAGGGCGTGTCCGTTTCGCGCTGCGGTCCGCCGCGGCGGCGAAACAGAAAATCCAGTATCTGCTGGCCGTCCGGGAAACGCAGGATGTCGTTGTGCAGGCCGGCGCGTTCCAGGTTTTTCTCGATGAGCCGGGCGTGGCCGGCGTCGTCGTCGGCGATCAATATCACCACTTCCTTCCGCATAAGGTTGTCATTACTCATAGCGTTGCGGCGCGCGGCAAAGAAAGAAAAAACGCGCTGCCTTTGCCGGGTTCCGATTCCAGCCAGATCTTCCCGTCCTGGCGTTCCAGAATCCGTTGCGCGATGGTCAGCCCCAGCCCTTCGCCGTCGCCAGGGCCCGGATTGAGCCGGTGAAAGATTTCAAAAACCTTGCCCTGATGTTCCGGCGCGATGCCGATGCCGTTGTCCCGGACCGCGTAGCGGGCGCGTCCGTTTTCGACGCAGCCGGAAATGCGGATCTGCAACGGGCGCTGAGGATCGCGATACTTCAGCGCATTGTCGAGCAGGTTGGAAAAGACCTGATTGATCTGGGTCGCGTCGCCGAGGCAATCGGGCAGGGGCTCGATCCGCAACGTGGCGCCGGCCTGTTGGATTTGAAATTCCATCGCCCGCGCGATGCCGGCGAGCATTTCGTTCAGGTCGAGCCGCTCGATCTTGAGCGCGGCCCGGCCCAGGCGCGAGAAGCGAAGAAAACCGGACAACAGCCCGTCCATCCTGGCGACACCGGCCCGAATGTATTCCAACGCTTCCGGGACCTCGTCGGCCAGGATGGCTTTGACTTCGGGATCCAGCGCCGGTTGAGTTCCCGCATCGTGCAACACCGCGCGGACTCTTTCGCAAGCGCGCGCCAGCTCCCTGCTGAAGCCCTGTATGTTGACCAGCGGCGAGCGCAGGTCGTGCGAGGCCACGTAAACGATGGTTTCCAGTTCCTTGTTTTTTTCCGCGAGGTTTTGCGCGAGTTCGGCCAGCCGCTGTTCGGCCTGTTTCCGGGTTGTGATATCGCGTACGAAACCGGCAAAGGTCCGCCGGTCCGCCAGCCGGACCTCGCTCACGGACAAATCCATCTGGAAAACGGCGCCGTCTTTGCGCTGCCCGACCACTTCGCGGCCGATGCCGATGATTTTGGCTTCGCCGGTGCGCAGATAACTGGAGAGGTAACCGTCGTGGCTTTCCCGATAGGGCGAGGGCATCAGCAGGCTGACGTTTTTCCCGATCACTTCGTCGGCGCGGTAGCCGAAAAGCTTCTCCGCGGCCGGATTCATGGATTCAACAATGCCGCAGTCATTGATGGTGATGATGCCCTCGACCGCGGTTTCCAGGATGGCGCGCAGCCGCGCTTCGCTGTCGCGCAGCGCCGCCTCCGAACGTTTGTGCCCGGCGACTTCGGACTGCACCGCCTCGGTGGCCCGGGCCAGTTGCGCGGTGCGCTCGACGATGCGCTCTTCCAGTTCGTCGCGCGCCTTGAGCAATTGAGGTTCGCTCCGGCGGCGGCGGGCGTTTTCGCGGAGCAGAAAGAAAAAGACAGTGGCCAGCAACAGCACGCTGAGCCACCCGAAGCCAAGGTCGAACAGGATCGTTCGGCCGGCGCGGCGGGCGGAGAGCCGTTCCCTTTCTGTGAGCAACTCCCGCTCCTCCCGGGTCATTTCGGCAATGGTCCGGCGGAGGTTGTCCCTCGCGGCCCGGGCGTCGCGGTTCCGGATCAGAGTGACGGCGGCCTCCAACCCCTGCGTTTGCCGGACCTGAATCGTTTGCTCGATCAGCGCCAGGCGCCGGGCGACCAGCGGCTCGATCGCGTCCAACCGCTGCTGTTGCCCCGGGTCGTCGCGTGTCAACGTTCGCAACTCCCGGATAAGAGCCGCGAGGCGATTGGTGGCGGCCAGAGAGGGCTGCGGAAACGTCGCCTCGCCCGTCAGGATGAATCCGAACAGGCCCGTCTCCGAGACCGTCAAATTCTCGAGCAACTCCTCCTGCGCGGCGATGACGTCGTGCGTATGCGAGACCAGGCGCGAGGCGTCGATGAGTTGCCGCGTGTTCCAGAAGGAAAAAAAACCGCTGCAACCCAGAAACGCCAGCGCGAGGCAGAGGGCGGCCAGCAGCCTTTTTTCAAAGGCGGGCTTTTGCGAAATCCAGGCCATGCCGTCGGCGATGTAATTGTAGATTTTGATGCCGACGAATTACTCAAACCGGCCGCGGATGTCGAGGGTGGCGCGGCGCCCGATCGCCGGGGTCACCCCCGCGCCAGTTGTCCGCGGTACTGCGTCGGGGATTGGCCGATGATCCTTTTGAAGACCCGATTGAAGTGGGTGAGCGACTGGAATCCGACTTCGTAGGCGATTTCGCTGATGCGCAGGTTCGGGTTCAGCAACAGGTTTTTCGCCTTCTCGATGCGGACACGGGACAGGTAATCGGTGAAGTTGATGCCGGTCACTTTCTTGAACATCTTGCAGAAATAGAAGGTGCTGGTGTTGACCGCCTTGGCCACCTGGCCGAGCGACAAATCCTCGGTCTGATGTTCGATGATGAACTGCTTGGCGCGCGCGATCACGGGTGGTTCGGCGTTATCCTGTTGCACCACGACCTGGTTGGTGATCATCGAGAGGTGCTGCGCGAAAATCGTGAGCAATTTGATGATGGACTCGTGCTGTTTTGGGGTCAGCACGCGGGTGCTGAAGTAGGCCTCGCGCAGTGTGGACTGGTCCACTTGCAAGCCCCATTCGGCGACGAGTTTGACCATGCGATTGTATTGCGCCTCGGAGGGTTTGCGGGGAAAGACCTGGCCGGTCTGCAGAAAGCCGATCAGCCGGTCTCCCATTCTGACCGGCACCGCGGTGTCGCATAAACCGAGCTGGCAGGTGACCGTTTGGCCTTCGTGCGTGGCGGTCTCCGAAAGTCGCTGTTGCACCTGCAGGCAGGCGGCGCAGGCGCGGCTTTTCTGCGCCATCAAACCGCAAAAGGGGTTCTCGCTGCGCCGGCCATGGTGCGGCAGTTGCCAGGATTCAACCGGACGCAGCGCCACCGGCAGGCCCGTGGCCTCGCTGAAGGCGCGTTCGTAATCGTGGTAAATCTTCGAATGGGCCAGCGCTTCGATCAGAGTTTTGTTGTCGTTCATATTCGCCGTTTTCTTTGTCACCAAATTTGTTTTGGTGAGCGCAAAATAGAGGCAGGCGAATAAATCCACAATTGGGAGCCCCCCTGATCGTTTTCGGGGAAATACCACTAGCCGTCCTAAGGGATTCCCTCAGGCGGCAGCGGCGCCGGCCGAGCATCGAGCGCAGAACCCGATCTTCACCCCGGCCGTTTCAGATCAGACCGGCGCGCCATAAACACTGAGCAAATGCCGTCGGGTTCTCTGCAGGCGTTTGATGACCACTTCCGTCGTGCGTTCCATCAGTTCATAACCGAAGTCGTGGTCCTGTTCGCAGCGTTCCCGCAGGCGTGTGCCGTAAAGGAAAATCGCTTTGGTCGGCTGCAATGCGCGCGCGTCGAAGTGCCAGTAATACGGCGGGAACAACCACGACCAACCCAGCACTTCGCCCGGTCCGACAGTCTGGATGAGGGTCGTGCCCCAATCTTTAATGTGACATTCCAGGGCCACTTCGCCTTCCAGAATGAGATAAAAACGGTTGGCCGGGTCGCCTTCGCGAAAAATCCGTTCGTCCCTCTCGAACCGGACGGGCATGGCGCACTCGGCCAGGATTTCCAGGTGCCGGGCGCTCATTCCCCGGAAAAACGGTTGTCCCGCAATCTGCGTGGCGACGGAATCCGCCGGCGCTGCGTTCGGTTCGCTCTTCGCGGCGGAAGTTGTCGCCGGCTCTTCTTTCATTCTCAACCAACCCTGCCTCGCTTTCTGCCGGCTCGCTCCACGTGTTTTGGCAAGTGTTCAACGTATTTTGCGTGCCGGCG
>DASPXS010000087.1:0-5243 GCA_035637175.1 Haliangiales bacterium
CGCAGATTTGAAATGATCCAGCGCCCAGAAAATCGGAAGCCAGCGGTCGGAATCGGGCGACGAAAGACTGGCGAGGTGAGCGGAGTTCACCACCAGGACAGCGTGAAATTTGAATCCCACCGGGCGCGGCTGGATGTTGCGAACCCCGGCGAGCAACAGGGCGGCAAGCAGCTCGCGATAATTGAGGCCGCGTTTGATTTTCGCGGCGACTTCCTCCAGCAGCCGTTCCCGAGGCGTGTCCTCAAGAAAACGCACCAACGGCTCGATCTCGGGATGGAAACGAACGACGGCGGGATTGAGGTTCGCTTCTCCGGCCGAAACCGGCCGAAGCTGAGACAGGAAACCCAGCTCAGCCAGACCCAGCAGCGCCCCGGTCGTTGCGGTGGTCCGCAGAAAGCGTCGCCGATTCATCCGTGGATTCATGGCGGTGAAGTCTTGATTCATTGTGCCGACGGGAAATATGACTTGTCGGCGTCACCGCAGCAAGACGGATGAAAGCGCGGTTCAACGCGGTTTGAGGTCCGGCATGACCCAACAATAAGCGTCGTAACGAATCTCGCTCCACGCCGGTTCGGATACCGGTTGGCCGGGAAACAAAGGAATCTTTACCGGCGTGAATTTGACGCGGACACGGATGGCGGCACGGCTGCGCGTCAGTTCGCGCGGGACCAGAAACTCGTCGTCGCGGAAGCGCCGATTCGAAGTTTGAACGATGTGCTGGGTGGCGCCGAGTTCCTCTTTTGGATTGGAGTAAACACAGGTATTGGCGCCTGCGAGATACCAGGTGCCGGCAAATTTCCATTTCGGCCTGGCGCGGCGGTCCGGAGTGCCGTCATCGGCGATGTAAACCTCGGCGCGTTGATTGGGCAACGAGTAATCGAGTTTCCGCCGCAGCAGGACACCGTAATTGTCGGGCGCCAGTTTGAGCGTGAATTCCGATTCGCCGGTGGTTTTGCGTCCGATGTCGGTTTGCGCCGGATAAATTTCCTTTCCGTTGAGCGTATCGACGCCCCATTCGTAACGCGAAGTGATTTGGTAGGGCGGCGATGCATCCGGGGACACGTAGCGATGTGCCTTCTCGCTGTTGGCGTCGCCGATTTTCAATTCGTCCGTCTTGATCAGCGTCGGACGGTTGACGCCATACCAATAGGTCACGGTTTCGTAGTGTTCGGTGGATTGGTTTTCGCCCCCGTGTTCGAGTCGAATGACGGCGCGTTTGCCGAAGGGGAAAAGGTCGGCCAACAGGAAACGATACGCCGATTCGATTTTGTCCTCGTCATTCTTCGCCTCCTTTTCATTGCGCGCGCCGTTCGGATGACCGGCAAAGGGCAGGGTCATGTTGCGCCCGCCCCAGTAATCGCCGCCGCCGCCCCATTCCTCCGTGCCAGTGCCGTAGCCTTGTGGGGTCTGGCTGTCGTCAAAGAAAAAGCGCGGATCGCCTTCGAGCGTGTTCAGCACGGCGCGATGCGAGAAAATCCAGGACGTGCCGACAAAGTTTCCGGACCAGTCGCCGCCGCCTTCGACTTCGAGTGTATCGAGGAGCACGAGGTCTTTGCCCGGTTCAGGATGCGGATGGTCGCGATAGGTCGCATGAAAGTAAGCGACCTGGCCGGGCGGATCTTTCAGTGGATGGTAACGGACGCTCCATTGAATGCCGCTCAAATTCGTCTCGCCCGGCCCGACCAACTCAAAGCGTGCGGAGCGAAAAAACGGCATGGGAAAATAGCAGGCAAGGTGGACACGTTCGTCCGCCAAAGGGGCGTTGGGCGCGTCGGAGCCGTCCTTATTCTCCCTCACCCCCGCTTCCGCCTTCGCCAAGGCCGTGGCGGGCACGTCGGGCACCCTCTCCCCCTCGGAGGGGGAGAGGGACGGGATGAGGGCGCCGCTTGCCGGTTCCAACGCGCCAGGCGCGTTGACCATTCGCGGGGATCTCAGGCGGGCGTGGCCGGGTTGCTCGAATCGAACTGAAATCGGAAAACCTTTGACCAGATACTCCCGCTCGTCGCGATTGTAAAGCGTTCCTGCGCCGAAAAAGAGCGCCACCGGCGCGTCAACGGACGGGCGGGGAAGTTCGTCCCAGGTGATACGCAGCCGCGCGCGACCGAATTCGATCGCCTGCTCACGAGGCACGGAAAACTCCAGCGCGCGCAGCATCGCGGGTTGTTTGCAAGTGATGGTTTTGATGTCGCGCACGAGGCCTCTGCCCAATGAAATCGGTCCGCCGCCGGCCTGCGTCACGCCGCGGTGCGTTGGTTCGGACGTATCGGCGCGCGGAGCGATGTCCGTTCCCGCGCGCGAGATCAGTTGCAGGACATCCTCGTCCGGCGGCCGTTTTGCATCCCACGACTGGATGGGTCGCGAGAGTTTCGCGCTGCGGTCGTAGAGTTGGTAGATGTGGTAACCGGTTCCATAACGCGTGCGCGAATACGCCAGTCGAAAGGTCTTCTCGAACGGAATGGGCACCCAGTTCAAGTCCGCGCCTTTGGTAATCGACCAGGTCCAGGCCAGGGGCGTGGGAAACAATCTTTGGGGAATGAAAACCGAATTCTCGATCGGGTGATCGGGATCGGCAGTGCTGGTTTCCTGAACAAGGTGGTCCACGCCGTCCACTTCGTAATGCCACGGACTGCCGTGCCAGTGGTTGCACCGAACGAAATAGAGAACGCCCGGCCCGGCCACATCGAGCGTTACGTTGAAGTCGTCGGCCAGTTGATAGAGAAAGTGACTGGCGTCGGCGCCTTCGTTGCCGCCGCGGCGGTCGTAAGTGCTGCGCAAGTAGGCGCGCATGCCAATGCGTTGATAAGGCCAGTGATCCCACAGCCGATAAGCATCCAGGCCAACGGGAATCACGGAGGGTTCGGCGGCGCGGCTGTTTGACAGTGGAAACAGAAGCAACAGGCAGAACGGCAAAAGCCGGGCAATTGAACCTTGAACCTTGAACCTTGAATCTCGAACCTTCAACCCCCAGATGGATCGGCTCTGACAGCGCAAGAGTTCAACGTTCGAGGCTCGAGACGGCAGGTTTGGCGATCGTGCGTCAGTGTTGTCGGCCATGGCGCGATTTCAATGGTTTGGTTGCGCGCAAGGATACCAAAGTCACGGCCGAACCAAAGTGAAAATGAACTTTAACGCATGGCGCGCCGCGCGGCGTCCACCGCCGCCAAAAAATCGGCGTTCCGGTTTAATCACAGCCGGCTTGCCCCGCTCTTGACACGGCATCCGGGACCATAGTTAAGATACCCGCGCAACTGACATGAATCATCAGACGCGCGTCTATAACAACGTTTTCGAGCTGTTGCCCAGTGAGGAGAATCCGTCGCCGATGGTGCGGATCAACAAGATGAATCCCTCGCCGGAATATGAGCTCCACGCCAAACTCGAATGGTACAATCCGTTCGGTTCGGTCAAAGACCGCGCGGCCTGGGCGATGTTGCGCGAACTGGAAGAGAAGGGCGAGGTGGGAAATGGCCGCGGCCTGGTCGAGCCCACTTCCGGCAACACCGGCATCAGCCTGGCCGCAATGGCCAGGGTGCGCGGCTACCACATGCGCGCCGTGGTGCCGAACAAAGTCCCGCTGGAAAAGAAAGTCCTGCTGAAAATCGCCGGCGCTGAACTCGACGTCGTCAATGACTCGCTTTGTCCCGCGCCCGGCCTGGGGGACGGCTCCATCAACATTGCCAAGTCGCACGCCAAAGCGCAGGCGAAAAAATACGCGATGCCGAACCAATACGAGAACGAACAGAACGTGCTGGCGCACCAGCGCACCACCGGCCCGGAAATCTGGCGGCAAACCGAAGGCCGGATCACCCATCTGTTCGTTTCGCTCGGCACCTGCGGCACCGTCAGCGGCACAAGCAAATTCCTCAAGGAAAAGAACCCGAGAGTCCAGGTCATCGCCATCCAGCCGACCGAAGGTCACGACGTTCCCGGCCTGCGCAACGTGAGCCAGTTGGGTGTCTCCCGGCTGTTCGATTCCTCGCTGGTGGACGACATTCTCGAGGTCGATTTCCGCCTCGCCTACACGCGCGCGATGGAAATTTGCCAGACCGAAGGCTTGCTGGCCGGACCCAGTTCGGGCCTCATCTACGAGGGCGCGCGCGAAATCATACTGCGTGACAAAAAGGGCTTGGGCGTCATGATTTTTCCCGATAACATATTTAAATACACCTCGAACATGATGAAACACATCCCCGCGCTGGCGGCCGGCAATGAAGCGTGACCGTCAGGATTCGGTCCGAGGCGGCCTCCGGCAAATGCCGGACTGAATCAGCGAGGATCAGAAAGGACATCACCATGGCAAACTACGCGCATCCCGAAGTTTTGGTTTCGACCGATTGGGTCAAGGGAAACCTCGGCCAGTCCGGCATCAAGCTGGTTGAAATTGACGTGGACACCAAGGCCTTCGACGCCGGCCATATTCCCGGAGCGATCGGTTTCAATTGGCAGACGCAATTGCAGGACCAGGTCCGCCGCGACATCATCGGCAAAGACGCATTCGAAAGACTCATGGGCGACGCCGGCGTCACGCCGCAAGAAACGGTTATTCTTTACGGCGACAACAATAACTGGTTCGCCGCTTACGGCTTCTGGCTTTTCAAGATTTACGGGCACCAGGACGTTCGCCTCATGAACGGCGGCCGCGTCAAATGGCTCAACGAAGCGGACAAAACCTTGACGACCGAGCCGCCCAAAATCACCCCGACTCATTACAAAGCGACCGGGACACATCTGGAACTGCGCGCCATGCTTCCCGACGTGATGGAAATCTCCCGAACCGGCAAAGCCAATCTCGTCGATGTCCGCAGCCCGGACGAGTTCACCGGCAAGGTCATTGCCCCGCCGGGCATGAGCGAAACGGCGCAACGCGGCGGGCATATTCCCGGCGCGAAAAGCGTTCCCTGGAGCACCGCCGTGCAGCAGGATGGCACCTTCAAGCCGGCGGACGAACTGCAGACGATTTACCTGCAGCAGAAGGGCGTTGATCCGAAAAAACCAACAGTGGCCTACTGCCGCATCGGCGAGCGGTCCAGCCACACCTGGTTCGTGCTGAAATACCTGCTGGGCATCGACAACGTGAAAAACTACGACGGGAGTTGGACCGAATACGGCAACGTCGTCGCCGCGCCGATTGAGAAGGGATAACGGTTACAGCGACCACCGCGAGTGACTGGCGGTGCGGCGGAACGTGGGGCTGGGAAGCCCCACGAACTCGCAGCCGGGACGGCTGCGCTACCTGGCGCAGG
>DASPXS010000088.1:0-4885 GCA_035637175.1 Haliangiales bacterium
GTCAATCCTGGAAGCCGCAAACCTTTGACCCGTTTTTCCAGGCGGCACAAATTTCTTTTATCGTCCTTCTGGCGCTACCGCCAACCGCGTTGGTGCTTTCTTCCGTGGTCAGGCGCGCACGCAGGCCAACTCAGTTGTAAAAGCGGACGCCCCATGATCCCCCGCGAAATCCTCAAGAAAATCCGCCAGATCGAGATCCGCACCAACCGGCTCGTGAGCGAAACCCTCGCCGGCCAATACCATTCCGTCTTCAAAGGCCAGGGGATGAATTTCGACGAGGTGCGCGAGTATCAACCCGGCGACGACGTGCGGACCATCGACTGGAACGTCACCGCGCGCATGAACCATCCGTTCATCAAGAAGTTCGTCGAGGAACGCGAGTTGACCGTGATGCTGTTGGTGGACTTGAGCGGCTCCGGCCTCTTCGGCTCGGTCGCCCAATCCAAACGCGAACTGGCCGCCGAAATGGCTTCCGTGCTCGCCTTTTCCGCCATCCGCAACAATGACAAGGTCGGCCTCATCCTGTTCACCGAAGGCGTTGAAAAATTCATCCCCCCGCGCAAAGGCCGCAAGCACGTGCTGCGCGTCATCCGCGAAATTCTTTTTTACGAACCACAACAGCGCGGCACCGACCTGAACCGCGCGCTGGAATTTTTGCTCCGGGTCACGGCGCATCGCGCCATCGTCGTCATCCTCTCGGATTTTCTCGGTCAAACGGGTCCGACACGGCCTGCCGGCGGCAAAGCGCGGCCGGACACGCCCGGCCGGACTTCGTTCAATGTGTTGCGCCAGGCCAACCGCCGGCACGACGTTGTCGCCGTGCAGATCACCGATCGTTACGAGCTGGAATTGCCCGCCCTGGGCCGGCTGGTTCTCAAGGACGCCGAAACCGGCGAAGTGGTGGAAGTCAACACCGGCGACGAACGCAAGCGCGCCGCGTTCGCCGAGCGGCAGTCCAGGGCGCAGGCGGAGTTGTTGAAGCTGTTTCGCGGCGCGCGCATCGACTCCATCCAGTTGCGGACCGATCGGCCCTACGCGGATGCACTCGGCAGGTTTTTTGAAACGCGCGAAAAGCGCCGGCGTCATGGATGAAACGATGAATCGCTCAAAGCCATACGGGTTATGAAAACCAACTCGCCAGCCGTCATCGTTCCCGCTCTACCGTCCGCGACCAATGCCGCGGGGACGAACGCCCTGGCCGGCGACATCCGGGACATCAAGGCGCCGGCGGAGATTCCGAGCGGCTGGCTCTGGCTCGGGTGCCTGCTCGGCGCGCTGGCCGTCGCCGCTGTTTTCTGTTTCGCCTGGCGTTACTGGCGAAAACACCGCGCCCGGCCCCAAGCACTCGAAGCCATCGTCCCGCCGCACGAACGCGCGCGGCGCAAACTGCAGGAGGCGCTCAAACTCATCTACGACCCGCGGCCATTCTGCATTGCGGTTTCCGACACGCTGCGGACTTACCTCGAAGAAGCCTTTTCCATGCGGGCGCCCGAACGCACGACGGAGGAGTTCCTGGAAGAACTCCAGTCCAGCGCCCTGCTGTCGTTAAGCCAGAAACAGTCACTGGCAGATTTTCTGATGCGTTGCGATCTGGTGAAATTCGCCCGCGACGAGCCAACCGTCGAACATTTGCAGGAACTCTGCGAAAGCGCGCTGCGGTTGGTGGATGAGACCTCCTATTTCCAGCCGCGCGCGGAAGCGATTCCCCCTTCCGCCGGACAACCGCCATCCCGACAACCGGGACAGTCGCCGCCTTCGGTCGCGCTCGCCGGCAACGGCGGCACGGAGCAGGAAACGTCCATCGTAAATCGCCAATCGTAAATCCGATGACCTTCGCGCACCCGTATCTGCTGCTATTGCTCTTGCTGCTGCCGCTCTTGGCCTGGTTGAAAGGCAAGGTCGGCTTTGAGCCCGCGTTTCTCTATTCATCCGTCCAGTTGGTGCGCGGGATCACCGGCATCACACGCTCGCACGCCGGCGCGGTTCTCCTGAAATTACGCTGGCTGGCGCTGGCGCTGTTCATCATCGCGCTGGCGCGGCCGCAACTGGGCCAGGGTGAAACCAAGGTCACGGCGAGCGGCATCGACATTGTGGTCGCGATCGACCTTTCCAGCAGCATGATCTCGGAAGATTTTCAACTGCGCGGCCGGCAGGTGAACCGGCTCGCCATTGCCAAGGATGTGTTGCAGCAGTTTGTGGGCAAACGCCCCAACGACCGCATCGGCCTGGTCGCCTTCGCGCGCGACGCTTATATTACGGCGCCGTTGACGTTGGACCACGATTTTCTGCTGCAGAACCTGGAACGGCTGGAAATCGCCACACCGGACAAAGACGGCACGGCGATCGGCTCGGCCCTGACCGCAGCCTTGAACCGTTTGCGCGAAATCAAATCAAAAAGCAAAATTGTCATCCTGATGACCGACGGACAAAACAACGCCGGCAAAGTGCCGCCGCTCACGGCTGCGGAAGCCGCGGAGACGCTGGCGGTCAAAGTTTACACCATCGGCGTCGGCACGCGCGGCCTGGCGCCGGTGCCCTACATCGATGATTTCGGGCACAAAGGTTACGACCGGCGGCCCGTCGATATTGACGAGGCAACGCTGCAGCAAATCTCCCGGCGCACCGGGGGACAATATTATCGCGCGGACAAAACCGAGACGTTGCGGTCGATTTACGACGAGATTGATCGTCTGGAAAAAACCGAGGTCCAGGTTAAAAAGTATCAACGCTACCGTGAAATCTTCCCGTTCGTGGCGTTGCCCGGACTGGTGGCGCTGTTGCTGGAAATTATTTTAAATCATACAGTGTGGAGAAAATTGCCGTGAATGGTGGTTGGTCAGTTGTCAGTGGTCAGTAGTCAGTAGTCAGTCGGAAGTTAAGCGACTGGCCACTGATTACTGATTACTGATTACTGATTACTGACCACTGACAATTAACAAAATGCGATTCGCCCATCCCCAGATGTTGTGGCTGCTGCCGGTGGCCCTGCCGCTGTTGTCGTGGTTCTTGTGGTGGACCTGGCGCAAAAAGCAGACGCTTATCGCGCAGTTCGTGCAATCGCGGTTGCTGGCGCAGTTGACCGCGGGCGTTTCCCCCGGCCGGCAGAAAATTCGCCTGGCGCTGTTGGTGTTCGCCGTCGCCTGCGTGCTGCTGGCCCTGGCGCGGCCGCAATGGGGCTTCGACTGGGAAGAGGCCAAACAACGCGGGCTTGACATCGTCGTGGCCATCGACACGTCGCGCAGCATGCTGGCGGAAGACATTCGGCCCAATCGCCTCGCGCGCGCCAAACTGGCTGCGCTGGATTTGCTGAAGCAGGCCAAAAACGACCGGCTCGCTCTGGTGCCGTTTGCCGGCGCCGCGTTTCTGCAATGCCCGTTGACGCTCGATGAACAGGCATTCCGCCAAAGCGTCGAGGCGCTGGACGTCGGCATTATTCCCGTGGGCGGCACCACCCTCACGGAGGCCATCGAAACCGCGCTGGCCGCCTACAAAGAGGAGGGCGAAAACTACAAAATTCTGGTGCTGTTCACCGATGGCGAGGACCACGACAGTGGCGCAGCCGAAGCGGCAAAGAAAGCGGCCAAGGCCGGCATGAAAATTTTCACTGTGGGCGTGGGCACGCCGAACGGCGAACTGCTGCGGGTGACAGATGAGAATGGCCAGGCCGGTTACATCAAAGACGAACAGGGCAACGCCGTGAAGTCGCGTCTGAACGAAACTCTGTTGCGGGAAATCGCCACGGCGACCGGGGGCTTTTATCTGCCATTGCAAGGCGCAAAAACGATCGAGTCGCTTTACGAGCATGGCCTGGCGCCGCTGCCCAAATCTGAAATCTCCTCGCGACTGGTCAGGAATTATCACGAACGATTCCAGTGGCCGTTGGCGCTGGCCATCGCGGCGCTGTTAGGGGAAATGCTCCTGCCCGAGCGAATGCGCGTGCCGCGCGGCAAACCGATCATGAACGCGGCAAACCCGGAGTTGCGCAAGGCGGTGGCGGCGTTGTTGGCGCTCATGCTCCCGTGCCTGGCGACGCTGGCTTCGCCTTCCAGCGCGCGCAGGCTTTACGAGAAGGGAAAATACCGCGAGGCGCAGCAGGAATACGAACGCCTGTTGAAAAAGAGCCACGCCCGCGATTTGAAAGACGTGGACGTGTTGGGAAAGCTGGCGGAAGGCAAAGACAAGGAAGCGGAGGCGGCGCTCGAACGCATGATGGAGAAAGGCGTTCGCGAAGATCAACGCCTTCGTTTTAACGCGGGCGCGGCGGCCTATAAGACCGGTGACCTGGGAACTGCCCTGGAGCACTTCGCCACCGCCGCGCTGGCACCCGATCTCAAGCTGCAGGAACAAGCCCACTACAATCTCGGCAACACCCTTTACCGGCAGGGCGAACAGACCGCGGAAGCGGACCAAAAAATTGCGGCGTGGCAGAAGGCCGTTCAGAGCTACGAATACGCCACGCACCTCGACCCGCGGGACGCGGACGCGAGGTACAATCTGGAATTTGTGACGAAGAAACTGGAGGAGCTGAAAAAGCAACAACCGAAACAGCAAACGAAGCCGGACCAGAAACAGCAACCGGAGCAGAAGGACCAGGACAAACAGGACCAGCAGAAACAAGAGCAGCCGCCCAATTCATCAAAGCAAGGACAGAATCAAAAACAACAGCAACCAAAGCCGGACACCAAACCGCAGGACCAACCGGCGCCGCAGCAGGCGAATAACCAGCAGGGAAAACCGGATCAGCAGAAGGAGCAGGAACAGGCGAAACAACCTCAACCGCAAGCCGGCGGGAAAGGCGACGACCAGTCCGCCGAACCAACCCAGGCGAACGCGGCTCCCGGCCAGATGACAGTACGCCAGGCGCAACAACTGCTCGACTCGCAAA
>DASPXS010000089.1:0-5596 GCA_035637175.1 Haliangiales bacterium
CCAGACCATTGGTTTCAACGCCGGATTCAACAGTTCCGGGCTGGTGAACTTTAATGGGACGATCGCCCCCGGTTTAATCGGGACCACCAGTCCCACGTTCCAGAGCGTCAATATTAACAATGCCAGCGCCATCGCCCCGACCGTCGGCTGGACGATCAATGGGACGTTCACCGTGGCCACTGGCGCGAGCTTCATCGGCGGAGCAGCGACTCACACCTTCAAAAGCAACTTCCTCAACAACGGGCTTGTGACCAGCGCTGGAGAGCTGCGGTTCAGCCCTTCGGCCCCGGCGACCCTCGCGTTGGGCGGCAGTTCGTTTGTCAGCTCCGGCCTGGTCGTTTTCGGCGGGACCGGCCAAATCACGCTTACCGGTGCCACTCCCACTCTGAGTTCGGTGGAAATCGCCAACACGCATCCGGCCGGCGTGACGCCCTCGGCCAACTGGCTGCTGGCCGGCGACCTGATTATTGACGAAGACGCGACCTTGCACGGTGGAAGTGGGTTGACGATGACGGTGGCGGGCGACTGGTCGGACAACGGCGCTTTCGATGGTCAGACCTCGACCGTCATCATCACCGGGACCGCCGATCCTCTGAACGGAAGCGCGATTGCAGGGATTGGTTCCACCACTTTCAATCATCTGATTATTGCCAATGCCGCGCTTGTCACCGCCGAGGGCGATTTTAACGTCGCCGGCAACTTCACCCACAATGGTTCCTTCGACGGGACCGGCGGCACGGTCACCTTCACAGGTAACACCGCCTCGATCGTCGGGGGCGCCAACAGCCCGATTACCTTCGGGGCCTTGACCGTCGCCAAAAACGCTGCCAGCGCGGTTTTGGCGGCCGATCTGACGGGACTGCTCGACCTGACGGTTGCCAGCGGAACGCTGGACACCGCCACCCGTGTGCTCAGCCAGGATGTGGCAGGCGGCGATCTGACCATCCAGGCGGGAGCGACGATGAAAATCGGCGGGACCAACTCCCTCCCGGTGTTCGCCAACTACCTCTTCGATCCAGCCGGGACGGTCGAATATTCCGGAACAGGCACGCAAACGATTACGGTCGAGAATTACGGCAGTTTGGCCAGCAGCTCGACCGGGGCGCGCATCCTGCCTTCGGTCGGCACGATTGGCATTGCCGGCAGCTTCACCCCAGGCACCAACCCTTACACCGTCACCGGAAGCACCATCGATTACAACGGAGCCGGCGGCCAGACAATCGCTGCGTTCAATTATTACAACCTCACCAACAGTTCCCCCAACGCGCGCGTCCTCGGCACGAACAGCGTCATTGGAATCGCCAACCGGTTCACACCCGGCCTCAGCGCCTACACGATCGACGGCAGCACGATGAACTTCAACGGCGCGGCCCAAACGTTGCCGGCCTTTACTTACTATAATCTCACCGTCAGTGGCAGCGGGATAAAGACCCTTGGAGGGAACATCACCGTCAACGGTTCCCTCAGCCTGGCAGCGGGTACCTTGGCGGACGCCGGATTCACAGCCACGGTCAACGGCGACATCGACAATCAAGCGACGCATACCGGCACGGGAAAAATCCTGCTGTCCGGCGGTTCAACGGAGCACGAATTGTCGGGAAGCGGTTCCTACAACATCCTTGAACTGAACGATTCTCAGGGCGCTTTGCTCAGCCTCACCAACCTGACGGTCAACAGCAGGCTGACCTTCACCAGCGGAAACATCACGACCACCACGAACAAGGTGATCATTGGGTCCACCGGCGTCGTCGCCCGGGCCAGCGGACACGTCGTCGGCAACCTGCAGAAATTCGTCCCCAACGGAGCCACGGTGACCAACTCTTTCGAGATCGGCGATGACTCCAGTTACGCGCCAGTGAGCGTGATTTTCACCAATGTGACCACCACGGGAAATCTTATTGCCAGCACGTCTCCGGGCGATCATCCGGACATTGCCAACTCCGGGTTGTCCGAGACCCGCGGCGTCAACCGCTACTGGACGATGACCCGCGCCGGCATCGTCTTCAGCAATTACACTGCGGTCCTGAACTTTGTTGCCGAAGACATCGACGCGGCCGCCGCCCCGACCAATTTTGTTGTGGGCAAAAAGGACGTCGCGGGTTGGACCCTGCCCGTCGTCAGCAACAAAACGGCAACCAACATCTTCGCCAGGGGCATGACCAACTTCAGCGATTTCGCAGTCGCGGAGCCGAAACCGCCGCCGCCCATCGTCACGACTCAGCCACAGAGTCAGACCGCCAACGTGGGTGACACCGTCCAGTTCAGCGTCGAGGCCGACCCCAACGGCGGCGGAACCCTGACCTATCAATGGGTGTTGAACGGCACCAACTTTATTCCGGGGGCAACCGGCAGCACCCTGGTGATCACCAACGTGCAGAGCAGCGACGCCGGGACTTATACTGTCATCATCGATAATGGTTCGGTAACCAACAGTATTGGCGCCGTCCTCACGGTTAATGGTGCGCCCCCGACCACTCAGGGCATTCAGTTGGTTGGCGGTAATGCGCAAATCACATTCGCAGGCGTCCCCGGCGGAACTTACCGGGTCGAAGCCACCACCAACCTGAACAGCCCGATCTTCTGGAGCACCGTATCGACCAATGTCGCGGACTCCAACGGGTTGTTCCAGTTCCTGGATACCCAGACCAAAGACTTTCGTCAGCGCTACTTCCGGGCGGCCAACCCGTAGCTTCCGAGGCTCCGTTGGCAATCGCCGCCTTGCGACTGTTCAAAGCGATCCGATCCGATACCAACGCGGCGAACGATTCTCCCTCTCCCCAGGGGAGAGGGCCGGGGTGAGGGGAAAACAGCCGCTCGGATGGCACCGCGCATTCCTCTTCGACTTGGCAAGCGTGCATTGCCCGAAGGGCAGCATGGCTTTGAGCCATTTATCAATTCAAGCCTCCGGCTTTGCCGGAGGTCGGTGACTCGTCCGCGGCTGAGAGGTGGCTTGGTCCCGATCGCGATTGCCCCGCGCATGGACCAAGGCTTGTTTGTCTTCGGCCGGATGGCTATGCTCCCACGCCTCGAAACGATTTCATGAACGCCGTTCAACTCGAAAAACCGCATCAGTTCCGTCGCATCGAAATCTCCGAACCGGCCGCGCCGGGGGCCGGAGAGGCGCTCGTGCGCGTCCACCGCATCGGCATTTGCGGCACCGACTTCGGCGGTTACCTCGGCCGGATGCCCTTCTTCAGTTACCCGCGCATTCCCGGCCACGAACTCGGCGTCGAGGTGCTTGCCGTGGGTGAAGGCGTGACCCGGGTCAAACCCGGCGATCGCTGCGCGGTCGAGCCCTGCCTCAATTGCCAGCAATGCGACTCCTGCCGTCGCGGCCACTCCAACTGCTGCGAACGCAACCAGACTCTCGGGGTGATGTGCGACGGCGGCATGTGCGAACGCTTGATCCTGCCCGCGCGCAAGCTGCACCTCTCACAAACGCTGACGTTCGAACAACTCGCTCTGGTCGAAACTCTCGCCATCGGTTGCCATGCCATCAATCGCGGCAATCCCCGGCCCGGCGAAGTTATCCTGGTCATCGGCGCCGGACCGATCGGCCGGGCGGTCATCGAGTTTGCCAGGCTCAGCGGCGCGAAGACCCTGGTCATGGACCTCAACCACACCCGCCTCGCTTTCGTGTGTCAAAAGATGGGCGTGCCCGACACGATTCTCACTCGGGACGACGGCGAGGAGTTGAAACGGCTGGCCGAATTGACCGGCGGCCGGCTCGCCGACGTCGTGATCGATGCCACCGGCAACCACAAGTCCATGAGCCAGGCGCTCCATTTTTGCGCCTTTGCCGGGCGGCTGATCTATGTCGGCATCACACAACAGGAGGTTTCCTTCCCGCACGCCCCGATCATGCACCGGCGCGAATTGACGCTGCTGGCCAGTCGCAACGCGCTGCCGCCCGATTTCACCCGCATCATCAGGCTGATCGAGGAAGGCAGCATCGACACACGGCCCTGGATCACGCATCATGCCGATTTCGACGGCATGATCGCGGAATTCCCCAACTGGTTGAAACCGGAAACGGGCGTCATCAAGGCGATGGTGGCGGTTGAATGACGAAATCCGAAGGACGAACGAAATCCGAATGACGAATATCGAATTGCCTGCCTCCGCGCGCTCGCCGGCTTTGTCATTCGGGCTTTGTCATTCTTTCGGATTTCGTCATTCGCCATTCGTCATTGCTCAATAACGTGCTCCTCGACTCCCACCAGCATTTCTGGAACTACACCGAACCGGAGTATCCCTGGATCCCGAAAGGCTCTCCGTTGCAGCGCGATTGGCTGCCGCAAGACCTGGCGCCGTTGCTGGCCCAGTCCGGACTCGACGCTTCCATTGCCGTCCAGGCGCGGCAAACCCTCGGGGAATCGCGCTGGTTGTTGAATCTCGCGGACCATTATCCGCTGATCAAGGGTGTCGTCGGCTGGGTGGATTTGCGCTCGGACCGCGTCGAACAACAACTGGCCGAATTGTCGAAGCATCCGAAATTCGTCGGAGTGCGGCACGTGGTGCAGGAGGAGCCCGACGACGATTTTATGTTGGGTCCTGACTTTCTGCGCGGCATCGGCCGGCTGAAACAATTCAAGCTGACCTACGACATTTTGATTTATCCAAAACAAGTCCGGGCGGCGATTGAGCTGGTGGACCGACTGCCCGAGCAGCCGTTCGTGCTGGATCACATCGCCAAACCATCCATCAGGAACGGCACCCTCTCGCCGTGGCGCGAACAGATCCGCGAACTGGCAAAATCACCGCGCGTTTTCTGCAAGGTCTCCGGCATGGTTACCGAAGCGGATCACGAGCGTTGGAAGCCGTCCGACTTCAAGCCGTACCTGGACGTTGTCTTCGAGGCGTTCGGCGAGAATCGACTGATGTATGGTTCCGACTGGCCGGTTTGTCTTCTGGCGGGCAGTTACCAAAGAGTGTTCGGGCTGGCCGATGACTACGCCCGCCGGTTGACGCGCCAGGCGCGCGACAAGTTCTTTGGCGGCAACGCGGCCCGCTTCTACCGTCTCTAGCCGCGAACCCATGCGGAAATTTTTCGCATATACGAAAAATTTCCGTATGGCCTTTTCAGCGATAATCAGGCAGGCTGCGACTCATACAAACAAAAACTGAAGAACTGCTCTATTTCCTGCTCTGGTCGTGTGAAATGTTGGCGCGCCCAACGTTTCGCAATTTGACGGAGTCGTTCGAAGGCTGGGCTTATCGGAATGGCTTTCATCGACAACTAGGAGAGTTGAAGCGTCGGAAACTGCTGGAATCGCGTCCGGGTGTCAGCGATCCATCTCTTGCGGGTCGCGTTCTACGACTCACCGAAGCCGGGCGCCTTCGTGCCTTGGGCGGCCGCGACCCGGAGATTTGCTGGCGACGTAAGTGGGATGGCCGATGGCATCTGGTTCTGTTTGACCTTCCGGTGACGCAAAACCCGGTGCGGGATCGGCTCAGGTATTATCTTCGCAACCGCGGCTTCGGTTGCCTTCAAAATAGCGTTTGGATCAGTCCTCACCCATTGCGGGAAACGAAAACCAACCTGGCTGCCAGCCCTGTCAATGTTGAGTCACTCATTCTCATGGAAGCGCGCCCT
>DASPXS010000090.1:0-24900 GCA_035637175.1 Haliangiales bacterium
AGCCGCGATTGGATGGCAAACGCCAGCGCGGGGTTGCCGTGATTGGCTGCCTCGGCGGCGAATTGCCCCAGTTGATGGCCGCGCCCGAGGTTGACCGCAATCATTGCTTCGGCCGCGCTGACGGCCTCCGCGTCACGCCCCTTGAAACAATCCAGAAACAGCGGGCCCAAGTTCCAGCGCCAGTCGGTACTGTTAATCGGGTAAGGCCAGTGCGCGAGGTGCGCCGCTGCTTGAGGGTAGCGTCCATGCCGCCAATCCAACTCCACCATCAGGGCGAGGGCGTCCAGGTTGTCCGGATAAAGGTCATGCGCTGTCTGGGCCAGTGCGGCAGCCTCTTGCTCACGACCGAGCCGGTCGAGCAGCAGCGCCTTACGCTGCATGGCGCTGAGCTTGTGAGTCTCCCCCACGGGTTCGATGGCCTTCAACCCTTCGGCATACCGACCCTGATGATAATACATCCGCGCCAGCGCGGTGCGTGCGAGAATTTCATCAAAGCCCGACACGTTTTTCACCTTGCGATCCAGCCAGGCCTGGGTGAAACGTCGCGCGGTGGGGTAATCCTCCTGTTTTTCCAGGTAGTCGGCATAGGCGCTGGTGACCGACCAGGCATCAGGTTGGGCGGCGATCAATCGCTCGTATTCCTGACGCAAAAGATTGGTCGTGACACCTTCCTGGTTCTGCAAGAAGAGCAGCACCTCAAATTTTTCTTTAGGCTCCAGTTCCGGCAAAGCGAGCAGTTCCTCCAGGCGATGCCGATCTCCCCGGTAAGCGGCATCCCAGGCCTGTAGCCGAAGCTCGTGGAATTGCTGGGCCGCGATGCCGCTGACCAACAGTTTTTCGGCCAACCCGAACGCCAGCAGGTTCTGGTGGGCGATGACGCCCAGCTCGAGCACATTCTTGGGACGGCTGTCGAGCTTGCGCGACAATTCCCGGCCCGCGTCCAGCAGTGTCGTTTCACCGTAGGGCACCAGGTCTTCTATTTCCTCGAAGGTCCGGGAGAGTAATGGCTGGCCGAAAGCGCCCAGGCTGCCAAGGTCGCCACGCAAATCCGCCAGGCTGCCATGGCCTTCCTTGGACTGAACCAGGTGAGCATACCAGTCCTTAAACTCGGCGGCTGGACCGGCAGGCGCCGGTCCCAGAGATTCGGCAAAACGGCTGGCAGCCTGGATGGAGGAGCGGTAATCCAGATAGTGCAGGCCGGCTTCCTTCAGCGCGGAGTAGTAACAGCCGCGGTAGTACGCCTGGATCAAACCGCGATCGAGACATAGCCCGCCAGGCTGGACCTCCACTTTGTCCAGCGCCGATTCGATCCTGGCCAGAAGTCCGTTGGTTTCACCGGGGGCACCCCCGGCCTCGGGCGCAGCAGTGGCCGGACTGAATTTGCCGAGTTCGAGCAAAACCTGCCTGGCCAAAATCGCCGACAGTTCCTCGCGCGTTTCAAACCAATCCAAAGTAAGGCCCGATTGCAACAGGGGCAGGACAAACCCGGCGTCTTTGCTCAAGTGCCGGTCCACGTAGTTTAACCAACCAAACAAATCCCGTTTCTCGGCCAACCGCCGCGCCTGGAGATAGCGCGCTTCCATCGAGCTGGTTTGGGCGCGGGCGCCTGTTTCCATCAATCGGTCTTCGCGCTGGAGGTATTGCCGCAACGGGTCCGTCGCGGGGAGTCGTGCGGCCAGATTGCACGCGTGGGCAAAGTAGCCCATCGCCTGCGCCTGCAGGCACTCCTCTCGCGCCGCGGGTTGTCCGGTCGCAGACTCGACCACGGCCAGGGTCGCCAGCGCACGGGCGGCGACGAGGTCCGAAGCGTGCACCTGATCCAAATTCAAAAACGCCAGCAGGGTCAGTGACTGCATCCCCTGGCGCAGCAATTCCGCGTTACGCGGACCGTTCCGCCAGAGGCGGTCCGTCATCTGAGCCGCCGGGATGGCTCGCAGGGCGTCCAGTTCGTGTGCGATTTCCGGGCGCGCCTGGCCGACCGATTGAAGCTTGAGCGCGCTGGTCGGTTTCAATCCTCCCGCATAGTTGGTCAGCAACCGGAGCAAGTCGGGAAAATCAGGAAATTCCGGCAACGTGCCCACTTCTTGGGCGCGATAACGAACCCTCCACTGTCCGCGGTCGAATTCGGCCTCCGCCACCGCGAGTTCCGCGCTGGTCAGCATCCGATTGATTTCAGCCACCGCCCGTAAACAGCGCCGGTCCGGCCCCAAACGATAGGAGGCGTAGAGCTGCTCGCGGGGATTTCGCGGTGCGATGGGCGCAGCCGATGTCGTACCAGCGCTCGTCCCACCGGTTTGCGACATCTCATCCGGGGACTTCGATTTGAAGTGCCAATAAAACATCATCCCCATCGCCAGAAGAAATATTGCGAACGAGATGCTCAGTTTTCTCATGCCGCCCGATGTTAGCTCTGCTCGACCGACATTCAACTTTCGATCAAGGAGAACTTTTTCGCAGATAAACCCTAACGTTGCATAAAATTCCCAGTACAACCTTTTGTTGCATGTGCAACAAAAGGTTGTACTGGCATTTCGAGTGATCGACAGACGGTCATTTCCAGTGGTCGTTCGCAAGCGGCACAAATCATCCGCCATGGCCTTGTCAGGTAAGACTCAAATTGCAACCTCGGGACCAATTATTGCAACAATAGGGTAAACTCTGCAATTCAAGGCTCAATCCTCTTTCCCCTTGCCGCTGGTTCACCCTTTCCGCATTCTGTCGGGCGATGGCTGAGCGATTGACCTCAAGTGTGCTGGCCAAGCCCGACGCGGCGCTGGAAATGACGCTGCGGCCGTCGCTCTTTTCCGAGTTCACCGGCCAGGCCAAGGTCAAGGAACGGCTCGAGATCGCCGTCGCCGCCGCCAAACAACGCGGGGAAGCGCTCGACCACATCCTCCTCAACGGCCCGCCCGGGCTGGGCAAAACCACGCTCGCCATCATCCTCGCCAAGGCGATGGGCACGAACCTCAAATCCACCAGCGGCCCGACCATCGAAAAGGCCGGCGACCTCGCCGGGCTGCTCACCAACCTCGAAGAAGGCGACGTGCTGTTCATCGACGAAATCCATCGCCTGCAGAAAACCATCGAGGAATATCTCTACCCGGCCATGGAGGATTTCAAACTGGACATCATCATCGACCAGGGCCCGAACGCGCGCAGCGTGCGCCTGAATCTGCCGCGCTTCACGCTCATCGGCGCCACTACGCGCAGCGGCCTGCTCACGGCGCCGTTGTTGACGCGCTTCGCGGTGCGCGAGCGACTCGACTATTACCAGGCCGAGCAGTTGCAGCAAATCGTCGTCCGCTCGGCGCGCCTGTTGAACGTCGGGATCGAAGTGAACGGCGCGCGTGAAATCGCCCGGCGCAGTCGCGGCACGCCGCGGATTGCGAACAACCTGCTTCGTCGCGTGCGCGATTACGCGCAAGTGAGGCATGACGGCCGCATCACCGCGGCGGTCGCCGACCAGGCGCTGGCGATGCTTGAGATCGACCAGAACGGTCTCGACGAAATGGATAAGCGCATCCTCGAGGCCATCATTGTGAAATTTGGCGGCGGCCCGGTAGGCATCAATTCGCTGGCGGTGGCCGTGGGCGAAGAGCCGGACACCCTGGAGGAAGTCTATGAACCTTACCTGATTATGGAGGGCTATCTCAACCGCACGTCGCAGGGTCGCGTGGCGACGGAACTGAGCTTTAAAAAGCTCGGGTTGAAAGCGGCGGGCAACCAGCCGAGACTGCTTTGACGGATGTCAAAAGGCGCGACTGCTGACTCCGACTCCGCGTGATTTCAGGCATTGAGGGCATTGAGATTTCATCCAGACAACCTCCTGTTTCGCACGGCGTGGAAAGCGAACAAGCGCCGGCGCGCTTTCACGCTGATCGAGCTGCTGGTGGTCATTGCGATCGTCGGATTGCTCGCTGCCTTACTGCTCCCCGCGCTCAGTCGCGCCAAGCGGCTGGCAAAACAAACCGCGTGTTTGTCCAATCTCAAACAGATCGGCGTTGCGTTCGCGCTCTACCTTGACGAACATGAAAACCGTTTCCCGGACCGGCGCGATCTGAAGTCAAGTCTGCCCGCCGGATATCGGCCCTGGACGAGCTGGCCCCCCTCCGACCCGCGCGGCGGCTGGGCGGCCCTGGTCCTTCAAAAAGACGGCGCGAGCGATTCCATCTGGTCCTGCCCGGCGGCGGTCATTTCGCCGGCGGGAAACGCGGTGCAATCGGCCCAATCGTTGTCCGGGGCTTCCAATGCGCCGGTGACACGGTATTGGCTTTGGCGCTTCGACCGCACCAACGACCTGAATGATCCGCTGATGCTCGAAGATTTTTGGGGCAAATCAGAATCCCAGGCCTTGGCCGATCTTCAGGCGGCCAACGATCCCGTCGTCGGCGTTCCCAACGGCCCGAGCGACGTGGAACTGGTGGTTGATCCTTATTACCCCAAAACCATTCCCACGGTGCCTCCGGAATTGCGGGGCCGCACCATTCATTCTGGCGGCCGCAACCGCCTGTTTCTCGACGGCCACGTGGAATACTTCAAGGACGCAAGAACGCCGCTGTGACGGGATCGGGTTTTGGGGAGATTCGATGGTGCGCATAACCGGTTTGCTTATGAGATTCTCTCTTCATTCAGAGGCCTGGAAGGCGAAGAAAGGTCCGAATTCCCGAGCCATCAACTCCAGCGCTCATTTTTTAATGCAACCGCGCCGCCGAGGCAATCTCCTTTACGACACTCCAACGAGGCACGGTGGCGCGGCAACCGGAACGCCCCACGCCGGCCTCTAATCGTCAAAAATTGCTGACAAGCGCCGGGGAATACTTTTGACTCGTGCGGTTTTTTATGCCCAAACGCACGGACATACATTCCGTCCTCATCATTGGCGCCGGTCCGATCATCATCGGCCAGGCGTGCGAGTTCGATTACTCCGGCACGCAGGCGTGCAAGGCGCTCAGGGAAGAAGGCTACCGCGTCGTCCTCGTCAACTCCAACCCGGCCACCATCATGACCGACCCGGAGTTTGCGGACCGCACCTATATCGAGCCGATCACGCCTGAAGCGGTCGAGAAGATCATCGTGCGCGAATTGGACGAGATGCGCCGCATCGGCGTGCCCGTTGACGTTCCGCCTTCTGAAATCGCAAATCGCAAATCGCAAATCGCTAATAAGCTCGTCCTGCTTCCCACGCTCGGGGGCCAGACTGCGCTTAATACGGCGATGGCCCTTCACCGGAACGGCGCGCTCGAACGGCACGGCGTCGAAATGATCGGCGCGAAAGCCGAGGCCATCCACAAAGGCGAAGATCGCGAAGCCTTCAAGCAACTCATGCTGAGCATTGGCCTCGACGTGCCCATCAGCGGAACGTCACACAACCTGGAAGAAGCTCGCGCTGTGGCCGAAAAAATCGGCCGTTTCCCGCTCATCATCCGGCCCGCGTTCACCCTCGGTGGCACGGGCGGCGGCATCGCTTACAACCGCGACGAATTCGACGAACTCGCCAAGCGCGGCATGGACCTCTCGCCCGTCTCGGAAATCCTCATCGAAGAAGCCCTGCTCGGCTGGAAGGAATACGAGATGGAGGTCATGCGCGACCAGGCCGACAACTGCGTCATTATCTGCTCGATCGAAAACTTCGACCCGATGGGCGTCCACACCGGCGACTCCATCACCGTCGCGCCCATCCAGACCCTCACCGACAAGGAATTCCAGATCATGCGCGACCAGAGCTTCGCCGTCATTCGCGCCGTGGGCGTCGAGACGGGCGGCTCGAACATCCAATTCGCGGTCAACCCGGACAATGGCCGCATGGTCATCATCGAGATGAACCCGCGCGTCAGCCGCAGTTCCGCGCTCGCGTCCAAGGCCACCGGATTTCCCATCGCGAAAATTGCCGCGAAACTGGCGGTGGGTTACCTGCTCGACGAGATCAAAAACGACATCACCCGCGAAACGCCGGCCAGCTTCGAGCCGACCATTGACTATGTCGTCACCAAGATCCCGCGGTTCGCTTTCGAGAAATTTCCCCAGGCCGACCCCACGCTCACCACGCAGATGAAAAGCGTGGGCGAAGTGATGGCCATCGGCCGCACGTTCAAGGAAAGCCTGCAAAAATGCCTGCGCTCGCTGGAGATCGGCCGCAGCGGCCTGGGCGGCGACGGCAAACCCTGGCGCATTGGCACCGAGGTTTATGGCGACCGCGATATTCTCCCCCGCGACGTCATCAGCAGCAAACTGAGCATCCCGAACGCCGAGAGGGTTTTCTTCATTCGCCACGCGCTGCGGGCCGGGTTCAGCATCGAGGAGATTTTCAACCTCACGAAGATCGACCGGTGGTTTCTGGTTCAAATAAAGGAGATTGTCGATTTTGAGGAGGAACTGGCGACGGCGGGGAATTAAAGAAAAAACCTAACGGAATATGTCAGATCATTTCCGCAAGAGATGGGACATTGAGCGCAGGCGGCAAAGAGCTCTCAAGCCAGATTATTCGGAGGAAATCAAACTCGATAACCAAATGACACCTCGCGCGACGTTTGGCCACTTTGGAATTGATTCAGAGTTCAGAGTCAAGCATCCAGCTGAATTTGCGGTGGCGAGACGCAATCGGGATGGCGCGTTCTCATGTATAGAAGACCCAATCATTTTTCTACGAGAAAGCGCCGGAGAGCCGCTGTTCGTGTTTTTTCAGTCAGATTCCTTTGAAGAGTTCATTGAAACTCACGGGTTGGACTGCAAGAAGAAATCAACCAAGCAACTCTTTCGGCGACTTTGCGGATATGCCGAATCGATTAAGGCCTTGCTTAAAGAAGAACTTCGTCTGTGGCCGATGAGGGCCTTCGTGGATCCTCCATTGCCACGCACGTTTCACTTTTCGAACAGGCTTGGAATGACTGCCTCTGTTACGGTTTTCGTATCGGTGTCATAGCTCTCCCGCGCCGTAACTTCATTTCCATTTTCAAATCCCAACGGGATGGACTCGCTCCCGCCCGCTCGCTCGGCCTTTGCGAGCCGTCGGCTTCGCCGAATTCCTTTCGCCGTTGCCCCACTGCTTAAGCCAAATCCATCAGCCCAGGGCTGGCGCAACGCGCCTACCCTGAGAAACCGTTCCCACCCATTCCGCGTTGGGAGCGCGGCGTTTACGCCGCTTCACCTCACGCATGACAGCGCGCGCAGGAATTTTCCTGCGTCTTGCCCGTGCGCGCGCTGAAGCGACTTGAAGGTCGCACCCCGCAGACGGAGCGCGCCGTTCACGGCGCTTCACCGTTCGCATACCAAGGGCATCCGATAATTTTAGAGACTTCCAAACTTCTCACGTTGAAGCGGCATAAATGCCGCGCTCCTATTCGGCGCGTTGCCACGGCATGCGTTCGTATTCGTCGCGATAGCGCGCGCTGTTGCACGGCCAGCCCCGCGCATCTTTCGCCAGAAACGCTTTCGCCGGATTCTGTTCAGTGTAACGGATCGCCCGCTTCAAGTGCGCTTCGTCACGGATGAGCGTATCATAGTAATCCTCCTGCCAGAACTGACCGCGCCGACCGAGCAATTTGTTGGCTTCGCGTGAGGACCTGCCTTTCCAGCCATTGATCAACTTTGCAAGCGGCACGTCCCAAACGTCCACGACCAGATGAATGTGATTCGGCATGACGACCCACGCCTGCAACCTATAATCGTGGCCATCGGCTTCGAGCAAAATCTTTTCGACGAGTTCCGCGACATCCCGCCGACGCAGCCAACAATCGCCGTGGCCACGATCGAGCCACACTTCGAGCTTCCGGCGTCTTGTCGAATCGTCGGGCTCTTTCAGAACTGCCTGAAACTCCGGGCATCGAGTGACAGGAAACGCGTCATGGAGTTGAAACGTAACGAACTGCCTCACTCCCGGCGCGTCGAAGTGTGGCAAGTAACCGCGCTGATGCCAGCCGCGAAAGCCCTTCTTCAATTCTTCAACGGAAGGTTTCCAATCCCGTTCGCGTTTGCCGCGGATGAGTTCGAGCAAGCCGACATTCTTCGGCAGCGTGCGGCGACATGGTTTCGGCGATTCCATCCCAACTGGAGCGCGGCATTTATGCCGCTTCAATATCCGATTGTAGGGGAACTCGGAATAATTTCGAGTGTTCTGTTTGTGCGGACGGTGAAGCGGCGTGAACGCCGCGCTCCTTCCCGTGCTCAACCTTTTCCTGGTCACCATTTCCACAGCGCTGCGCCCAAAAACTGCCCGCAACCAGCGGTCAACTTTGCCCGCGCGACACGCACGTTTCCTCGACGCCCGCTATCGGTTCGTCAACCTTTCTCCATGGCCGCAGAAATACAGAAACCCAAGCCTGACTACGGATTGGACGCCCCACAGGTGGTGCGACGATTGTTTCTGGCCGGCGCGGCGGGTGTGATCGGCGGGCTGGTGTTGGCGAAGTTTGCGAGTCATCGATCAATGTGGCTCAGTATTCTTGTCGGAACGGGAATTGGGGGAGGAATCTGTTGGATCGCGACTGCGACGCTGATGTTGTTCGGCAGCCGAGTGCTCAAGTTGCACCTGCGCGAGCGTTTGCTGGACGAAATACGCTTGCGCGGCGACGAGCGGGTGCTGGATGTCGGATGCGGTCGCGGATTGATGTTGATCGGCGTGGCGAAGCGGCTCACGAGTGGTTTGGCCGTGGGCGTGGACCTCTGGCGCACCGAAGATCAATCCGGCAACAGCCCCGAGACGACCCGTGCGAACGCGCTCGCCGAAGGCGTCAACGGGCGGATCGAAATTAAGACCGGCGACGCACGGCAGCTCCCGTTCGACGCGAACAGTTTTGACGCAGTAGTGTCGAGTGGGCGTTGCATAATCTCTCTGAGCGCGCCGATCGGGAACAGGCATTGCGTGAGATCGTGCGGGTATTGAAGCCGTGCGGCCTGGCGGTGCTCGTGGACATCCGTCACGCGAGCGAATATGCAGAGGTGCTCAAACAAGCAGGAATGGCCGAGGTGCAAATCAGATCTCTCAAGTAGGGCGCTCAATCCGAGAATCCCAACGGGATTCCAGCCCAAAGCCCAAGGTTGCCGCATCGCGGCTACCTTGGGTCACCGTCCATCAAACAACCCCAACCGCAACGCGGTTGTGGCCAATCCGTTCATCACGGCACGCACAACGTCGGCCACAACCTGGTTGAGGTTGTTTTCATAAGCCGACGTTCACCCAAGGTAGTCGTTGCACGCCAGCCTTGGGCTGAGTGACACAACTCCGTTGGAGTTATTCCTTGCGGACGGCAAACATCGCTGACGCATCGAAATAACCCGCCACCTCGCATGGTCGCGCGCGCCCCGCCGCGCGTCGTTCCTCTTCCGGCAGATCCATCGCGCGAATCGACCAGCGGCGCCGCGTCGTCAAAAGTTATTGCCGTAAGCAACCCAATCAAAGTCCACGCTGGTGGTCGCGTCGTACTGCCACGAGCCGCTGCCCCACTCGACATATCCATCGAACGGATTGACCAGCGGCGCCGCGCCATCGAAGACCAGATTCCCGTCCCACCACAACTTAACCCTACCGTCCTTCCGAGCGTAGAGGTAGGCGATGTGCCAGGCGTTTGGTACAACCGGGCCGAGGTCCATTATCTGGGTATCCGAGTTCACGTAACTCCAGAGTTTGTAACGGCCATTGACAAGTGTGATGGCGGGCGCCGGGGACAACGGCGCGGAACCGGTGGTCAAACACAACAGATTTTCTTTGCCAGTGGGACTGAAGGTCACAAGGCGAAATCGCGCGCCGACCGCCAGTTCATCCAGAGCCAATGGTCCAACGTACCACTCGTTCGCGTTCGCGCCGGAGTCGATTCGCAAGGCCTGATTCGTGGCCCCAAGTTCCGGATCAAAAAAATCAACGACGAGCGTTGTTCCATCTGTTCCTCCCGTCTGAGAGGCAATCCAAGGCGACGCGGGCAGGCTGGGACCGCCAAGAAATTGGATCGAAGGGCCGCCCGTGCCCACATCCAGAAAAGGGCCGCTCATGATGGATTGACCGATCTGAATATAGCGCGCACGCAAGTTCGCCAGATCGCGCACGCTCCGGCTGCCAATGACAGGTATGGCGTAGTTCGTGGCCGGTACTCCGTTGCCGCAGAATTGGCCTACACTCGCGCAATCATAATTAGCGCTGTACCAGTCAAACGGAAACACACCAATGACCAACGGATCGGTCTGGGCGTAATTGTAAATATCGTTTGCTTTTTCGATAAGCTGGGATTCAGTCCCATAGCCTTCGGTCGCTCCCGGCATCAGGAAGATTCTTTGGGAGCGATTCATATAAGATTTCAAATGATTGATTTTGGCCAACCATTCGCTTTGAGTCGTGGCGGGGTCGCCCGTGCTCCCGTAACTTTCAATCGCGATATAATCAATACCGTTGGGAATGCGGAAATTACTGTAGTTCCAAAAATCGCAGCCGACGGTAAACATGGTCTTCGCGCCCGGGAAATTGGCGTGCACCTTGACGATTTCAGTCTCAATGGACGTTAACAGTGTATTTAGCGTACCCGTGTTTCCTCCAGCGACGCAATCGGGTTCATCCATCATGAAGAAAGCAAGGATGCTGTTGGTATAAGGTTTTATCGCGTTGACGGCGTTGGTATCACTAAAGTCAGGAGAAGGGACCAGCAATCTCATTCCCGAGGCCACGGCCAGGTCTGATAAAGCCCCACTCAACCCGCCTTGAAGATAGGTGAAGTTTACCGAGCCGCGCTGCTCAACGATGGATCCCTGCGGGGCCAGTGATCCTGCCCAGAATCCGAAATGTTGGACGTGATTTTTCAGGCGAAAGAAGCCGCCCGGCAGGTTGGCCGGCGCGGTAACTTCCCAGCGGCCATTGTTGGAAACCACGGTTTCGGCGGCTGGCTGCCAGCCCGTCGTGCTCAGGTTCGTTGAGAATTCGAGGCCGAATCCAGTGGACGGGTACGGCCAGGAAACGATGGCATTGGTATCGTTGTGCGCGACAGCGAGGGGAACGCGAGCGCTCGGCTCGCTGTGACCCCAGGTGCTCAAAAAAATGGCAGATGCCATGATTGGCAGCTTTAACAACGGTTTTTTCATGGTAGTGGGTTACCGATAGCATTTATTTTTGAGGAGGACGAGCGCTTAACAAACTTTGTTTTCGACCCGCAAGGCCGATTGCTTTACGGCAAGGTGCAGTATTTCGTGGGAGATTTTGACGCGGAGACCTGTCACCTCCGACCGCGATGGACGTCGCCTGGTGTGGGGCTGGGTCAATGGCTTTCCGGGCGGACGTGGTTGGAATGGCTGTCTGTCTTTGCCGCGCCAATTGAGTCTGTCGCGCGCCGGGCAACTTCAGCAAAAGCCTGCGCCGCAGTTGAACAAGCTGCGCGGCAAGCGAGCCGCGTGGCGAAATGTTCGCCTGGATAGCAACCGGAAATCGCTGGTGCTGCCGGAGTCCAACACACTGGAAATCGAGACGGAGATTGATTTGCAGTCGGCAACCAGTATTGGCCTCGGAATCAGGAGCGGGAACGAAGCCCCGCAGGTGTTGGTGAATTTCAACGGTCGGGAATTACAGGTGCTGGACGCCAAAGCTCCGCTGTCTCTGGCCGAAGGCGATCGGAAATTGAAACTGCGGATTTTTATTGATCGTTCGGTGCTGGAGGTTTTCGCTAACGAAACCGCGTGTGTCACAAAGACGATTTCTCCACTGGAGGCCAACGTCGCGTTGGAAATCCGCGCCGAGGGCGGCAACGCCAACGCGAAGCGGATTCAAGCCTGGCCCATAAAAACCATCTGGTGACGCTCGGACTTGCGCTCAAGCCTCAGGACTCCTGACCCGTGAAGGTAGATTCCGCGCGCGTGGAAAATCCGTGAGCCGAAATCTCGCGACAATAAATGATCCGACCGGATCACTTATTTGTCGCGGCGTCAGAAGCAGGTTCACCTTTTTTCCACGGGGTCAGGAGCCCTGAGCCTGCGCACTCGCAGGCCGCGCTCAACCTTTCCAACCGTCTCTCGTTTTCCTCGCGCTGCGACTCGCAGAGTCGCGCTCCGTACCCGAATTCCAACGGGATTCCGTCCCAAAGCCCAAGGTTGCGAGGCACGAGCTACCTTGGGTAATTGTCCCCGAATCATGACCAACCGCAACGCGGTTGCGGCAAATCTGTCGCTAACCCACGGGCGACATTGCCACAACCTCGTTGAGGTTGTTTTCATTTTCGGAATTGCACCCAAGGTAGGCGCTGCTCACCAACCTTGGGCTGATTGACACAACTCCGTTGGAGTTGCCTTCTGCCGGTGATTGCGCACGGCCGTCAGCACACGCAGAAATACACGGCTCACATGCGCTCCACCGCTGCCTTGATGGCCTCCAACTCTTCCCAGCGGGCGTAAAGCTGCTTGAGCTTTTCTTTCGCGGCCGCAAGATCGGCAGTCAGTTGCCTGGTTTGCGTTGCGTGCGAGCGGTGAAAATCCGGCGACGCGAACAGGCCTTCGATGCGGGCGATCTCTTCGTCCACAGCGTGGATCTGTGACTCCATGCCTTCCAGTTCACGCGCTTCGTTGAAGGAAAGCTTGCGCTGCTTTGCCGGTTTCATGGCCTTCGTAGCGGCGTCTCGGGAGAACGCCGCTGGCTTGTTTGTGGATACAATGGCGGCGCTCTGCCGAGTTGCCGCCACGGCTGCACGCTGTTTCTTCTCCAGGTAATAATCGTAGCCACCGGCGCTGTGATGGATTCTGCCGTCACCCTCAAAAGCGAATATGTCCGTGCAGACGCGGTTCAGGAAATATCGGTCGTGGCTGACGACGCAGACGACACCGGGGAACGCAATCAGCGCCTCCTCCAGCACACGCAACGTTGGCAGGTCGAGATCGTTCGTCGGTTCGTCCAGGATGAGGAAGTTGCCGCCGCTTTTCAGGATTCGCGCGAGCAAAAGCCGGCTGCGCTCGCCGCCGGAGAGTTTCCTGACCAGAGTCGTGATGCGGTCGTCGGCAAACAGAAATCGCTTGAGGTAGGAGCGCACTGAAAGTGTCGTGTTGCCCCATTGCACGAACTCCGTGCCGTCAGCGACCTCGTCGAGCACGGTGCGTTCCTCGTTCAATTGGAGGCGGCCTTGATCCACGTAATTGAACTTCGTGAGCTGGCCGGTTTTCACCGTGCCTTCGGTGGGTGCCAGTTGGCCCATGATGGCTCTAAGCAACGTGGTTTTGCCGAGGCCGTTCCGTCCGCAAACACCGATTCGCCGACCGTTCTCGAACGTGTAACTGAACCCGCCGAACAATTTCTTTCCGCCGATTTCCATGCCGAGATTTCTCAGCTCCACGGTGCGGTTGCCGAGTTGCGGCGGCGGAGGAATGCAAAGTTCAACGTCTTCCTCGAGCGCCGGCCCGGCTTGCGCGGCGGTTTCGTAGTACCGCTCGAAACGATTCTTCTGCTTGCTGCGTTGCGCGCGCGGGCCTTGGCGCACCCAGGCCAGTTCCTTCTTCAGAAACATCTGGCGCTTGTGCTCGATGACCGCGTCGGCGGCCTGGCGCTCGGCCTTGGCCAGCAGGTAATCTGTGTAGTTGCCGTCGTGCGAGAAGAAACGGCCATCCGACAACTCGATCATGCGCTTCGTCACGCGATCCAGAAAATAGCGGTCGTGCGTGACGACGAGGAATGTGCCGTGGAACTCCTCGAGAAAATCCGCGACCCAATCAATGGATTCCGGGTCGAGATGGTTCGTGGGCTCGTCGAGGATCAGGAGGTCGGGCAACGAGACAAGGGCGCGGCACATCGCCACGCGCCGCTTCTCGCCACCGGAAAGGGTGTCAACGCGCCGCTCAGCCGCGGGACAATTCAAATGCGACATTGCAGTCTCGACGCGTTGATCCACTGTCCACCCTTCGAGCGCGCCGATGCGATGTTCCAATTCCTCGTGCCGCTTCGAGTCGTGCGGCAGCGATTCAAACTCCGCGATCAAATCGAGCACCGGCTTCGCGCCATCGCGGATGTTTTCCGCCACCGACCTGGTGGCATCGAGCATGAAGTCCTGCGGCAGATAGCTCACGACCAGGTCGCGCCGCCGCGAGACTTCGCCGCTGTTCGGCGATTGCAACCCGGCGAGGATGCGGAGGAACGTCGTCTTGCCGCAGCCGTTGCGTCCGACCAGCCCGATGCGGTCGCCTTCCTCAACACCGAGCGTGGCGGCGTCAAGCACCGCGCGTTCGCCGTAGCGCACGGTGATTTCAGTGGCAGTGATGATGGAGGGCATATCTGTTCAAGCCGGAACTGAAAGCGACATCATTCTCATAAGAGCGCAGACAGTAGCAGAGAATCAGACAGCAACAAACCGGGAAAAAGCATCCGGCCTCATTCTCTGGTGTAACGTCGTAATGAAAATCGGGCTGGACGGGCATGCCCATTGCCAAGAGCACCTGCGCCCCGCCCAAACCGGCGCTGTCTCATGAACCTCACTTCCCCGCAACGCGAACAAAGCCATTCTCATTGCCGAGACGCGTCGGTTCATCTAACGTTCAGTCCATGAAACGCACACCACTGCTTGCACTCGCTTTCATCATCACTGTCACGCTTCCGCTCCACGCGGCGGAGGACGCGAAGAGCAACACGCTCAGCGACGCGGAAAAGACCGCAGGCTGGAAGCTGCTATTTAATGGCCGGGACTTCACCGGCTGGCACAACTTCAAACATGAAGGCGTTCGGCCCGGCTGGCAGGTGAAGGACGGCGCGCTGGCCTGCGTCGATCCTCACAATGCCGGCGATCTCGTCACCGCCGACGCCTTTGACTGGTTCGAACTGAAGTTAGACTACAACATTTCCGAGGGCGGCAACAGCGGCATCATGTATCACGTCACCGACGAAGGCGGCGCGGCCTGGGCGACCGGGCCCGAAATTCAGCTTGAGGACAACGCGAAAGCCGCGGACCCGCAACGCTGCGGCTGGCTGTATGCGCTGTATCAGCCGCCGACGGATCCCAAGACCGGCAAGCCGATCGACGCCACCAAACCGGCCGGCCAGTGGAATCACATGCGCATCCTCATCAGCCCGGAAAAGTGCCTGCACGAAGTCAACGGTGTGAAGTATGTCGAGTATGTGCTGGGCAGCGACGATTTCAAGGAGCGCGTCGCCAAAAGCAAGTTTTCGACGATGCCGTTGTTCGCGAAGTCCAACAGCGGTTACCTCTCGCTCCAGGGCGATCACGGCCAGGTCTCCTTCCGAAACATCAAGATCCGGGCGCTGGCACCGAAGAAGTAAGGGTGCTCGGTCTTTCGCGGACCAAACAGATTGCGCCGGCCCGTGGCGCGTGGAACGCCCAGTGTGCTTGGAACCGAAACGTGGCGCGGATTTCAGTCCACTTCAGGTCTCGGACCGGAGGAGGCAATGAAGGGATTGGGTTCTGTGAGTCAGCGGACGCGGAAGCGGAATAAATTTCGCGCTCCTCACCTGTCAAGGCGACCGAAAACAGCACGGCGATTCATCGCTCGGTTTCGGCTGAAGTTACTCGCTCACGGCTTTACCCACCGGAGCCGCGCGATCCGGATGCCGTCCAGCGTCGGCTTGAGCGCGGCCATGTAATAGCGGCCCTGGTGAAAGACGATCTCCGGCGCTGCAACGGGCAACGCGCCGATGCGATGGCGATCGTCGCCGACTCCGAAGTTCAGCGGATTGGGCGAGGCATATTGAGTGTTGAGATTGTTTCGGCCGTAAAGCTGGTTTCGGAAGAGGTAGAAGAGTCCATCCTTCTCCAACACAAACGGGCACTCGGCATCGCCGCCAAACCAATTGGTCTGTCGGGCGGCATACCCGCCGGCGGATACCATCATCGGCTCGCTCCACTGTTCGAGATCGTGAGATGTGCGGCAGAATATCGCCGACTGATACTCGGCCCCTTTCTTGTGCCCCATGTAGTAGCAGTAGTAGATATTCCCGATCTTCAGCACCATAGGATCGCGACTGTTTTCGTAGGGCCCGCTGAAGAGATCAGGTTGTCCGCGTTGATTGAGTACGCGTTGGAAGTTCTTCCCATCCTTGCTTTGGGCCAGACAAATCCGGTTCCAGTCGCCATAGACCATGAAATAGCGGTCCTTCTCCTTGAACACATAGGGCGCCTGCAATCCGCCCTTGGATTCGCCCAAAGCCGGGTCCGCTTCCATCGCAATGCCCATTGGTTTCCAATCCGGATCGGTGAGATGTCTGCCTTCCCAGCGGTAAAACAGGCGTGTGTTGCCGCCGCATTTCGTGTGGCGGATACAGGACCAGAGCTGCCAGGTGCCATCCGCTGCCCGCCAGATCGCGAAGTCCACCGGCTCCTGTTTGTCGTCGGTGTATTCGCCCAGGTCCGGGTTGCCGGCCACCGGCCACCAATCGCCGTCAATCTGCGGAACCAGGCTTCCGCCGAACAGCGTCAGGCCTCCGAACCCGATCAGGGTAAGCAGAGTGAGCCATGGCCAAACTGCAAGTGACATGAAGATATTCTGATCGTTCGGGCGCGATTTTCAATGCAACCTTGTCCCTTGGGTTCGATCTACAGCGGCGGTCGAATCGCCGAACGGAGTGCGACTGTGCCTGACAGGCCAGTCGCAGCAGCTTTGCCAAGGATGACGCGTGGGAATGAATTCCGTGCCACCGTGCGTGCGGACGTGCTGCGGCCGGGTCTCCGACCACAGCCGCGGAAGTGGAAGGATGGCCGCTACGGCCACGGCCAACTCATGCTGTGGATGATTTGTTGCTGGTGCAAACCGAGCCTGGCCCCGTCGCGCTCGTCGAGGCGAATCCCACCGCGTATCGCGAAGTGGCGAAGCTCGCCGCGCTCCATTGGAAGACCTGGAACAACAACCCGGCCCTCGCGGGAGACATTCTGCTTCTCCGCAACGACCAGGAAATGGTCTGCTATAAACTGTCGAAATGCGTTTTGCGCGCCGCCAACTGAGGACGCTCGGCGTCGGCAGGGTTGACCTGCAGCGTGACGCGGCGCTCCGCGAGTTCACTATGGCTTCGCTTCGAGGTTCGAAGCACTTCCGGCAATGCCGATTGCCGCAGGAATGATAACTCTTGCGACGGAGTTCCGTTTCCACAACATTGCCGCCCATGGACTGGCTCGCGAATCCCGAAATCTGGATCAGTTTGCTCACGCTCACCGCGCTCGAAATTATCCTGGGCATCGACAACATCGTGTTCATCTCGATCCTGGCCGGGAAATTGCCGCCGGAACAGCAGGCCAAGGCGCGGCAAACCGGTTTGAGCCTGGCGCTCGTCACGCGGGTGTTGCTCCTTTGCGGACTGGCCTGGATGGTCAAGCTCACCGCACCGTTGTTCCACGTTCCGGTGTTCGGACTGTTGCCGCAGCCGCATCCGGTGTCGGGCCGCGATTTGATTCTCCTGGGCGGCGGACTGTTTCTGCTCTGGAAAAGCACCCGTGAAATTCACGAGAAACTCGAAGGGGAAGACGGCGCGGTCACCAGTCGGCTGGCGCCAAACTTTGTCAGCGTCGTTGTCCAGATCCTGCTGCTCGACATCGTCTTCTCGCTCGACTCGGTCATCACCGCGGTCGGCATGGCGCGGCAGCTCGGGGTCATGGTTGCGGCGGTCATCATTGCGCTGGTGTTCATGCTGATCTTCTCGGGCCGCATCAGCGATTTCATTCACAAGCATCCGACACTGAAAATGCTCGCCTTGAGTTTCCTGTTGCTGATCGGCTGCGCCCTGGTGGCCGAAGGATTCCACAAGGAAATCCCCAAAGGCTACATCTACTTCGCGATGGCGTTTTCCGTGGGGGTGGAAAGCTTGAATCTCCGTGTCCGCGCGAAACAAGCCGCCACCCGGGTCGAACTGCGCCAACCTTACCGCTGACGCCGGATGTTCGATGCTCGGCAACCACGACGGAAATTTTGAACGTACGTTCAAATTTTCGGTAGCCGACACATGGTTCATGGCAAAGGCGCGCTTGCCTGTTCCGGGCGAATGTCCTACCCTCGCCGCATAACCGTCATGGGACCGCGCCTCCGACGCCCGTTGTTTACGGGCCAAAAATTGCTGTCAGTTGCCGTCGCGCTTCTCGCCATGTCGCCTTGCCGGCGGAGCGGCCAGGCGGACGGGGCGCCTTCGCAAAAAACCACCGTCACCATCGTTGGCGACGAATTTCACATCAACGGCCGGCCAACTTATGCCGGTCGCGTCTGGCGCGGGCACAGCATCCAGGGGCTGCTGTTGAACGCGCGGATGGTCCAGGGAATTTTCGACGACCGCAATCCGGCCACCGCGAACCAGTGGGCTTACCCGGACACGGGCAAATGGGACGCGGAACGGAACACGCGCGAGTTCATTGCCGCGATGCCGGAATGGCGCCGGCACGGCCTGCTCGCGTTCACCATCAATTTGCAGGGCGGGTCGCCGCAGGGTTACTCGAAGGAACAGCCGTGGCACAATTCCGCCATTGAAGCGGACGGTTCGTTGCGGGCGGATTATCTGAATCGGCTTGGGCGCATTCTCGACCAGGCGGACGAACTCGGCCTGGCCGTCATCCTCGGCTGCTTCTATTTCGGTCAGGACGAACGGTTGCGCGATGAAACGGCAGTGATTCGCGCGACGGACAACGCAACGAACTGGTTGCTCGACCGCGGTTATCGCCACGTGCTCGTCGAAATCAACAACGAATGCAACGTGCGTTACGACCACGCTATTTTGCAGCCGGACCGCGTCCACGAACTGATCGAGCGCGTCCAACGGACCACGCGGAACGGGCGGCGTCTGCTGGTCAGCACATCCTATGGCGGCGGGACCGTTCCGGGGGAAAACGTCGCTCGCGTCGCGGATTTTCTGTTGCTGCACGGGAACGGAGTTTCCGAGCCGGACCGCCTTTCCGCCCTGGCGCGCCGGTGCCGGCAGGTTCCCGGCTACCACGGCCAGCCGATTCTGTTCAACGAGGACGACCACTTCGATTTCGACAAGCCGAAGAACCATTTCAGCGCGGCCATCAGCGAGCACGCGTCGTGGGGTTACTTTGATTACCGGCTGAAAGGCGAAAAGTTCGACGACGGCTACCAGAGTGTCCCGGTCAATTGGGGCCTGAGTTCGGACCGCAAGCGCGCATTTTTCAAGTTGCTTCGTGAAATCACGGGGGCAGACTCACCGCAGCAATCACCCTAGAACGTTATGAACAAGGTCAGAAAAACCATCACCACCGGAATCCTCCCGCTCTGGCTCGCCGCACTGGGCGTGGCGCGGTGCGGGTCCGTTGCGCAGGCAAGCGAACATCCGCCGCCGTTCGACCCGGTCGGCTTTCTCATTCGCACCAATTATCACGGGTGGACCAATTCACTCCTCATCAGCAACGGCCGCGTGGAGGCGATTGTCGTCCCGGCGATCGGTCGGGTGATGCAATTCCGCCTCACGGGAGACGAGGACGGGCCCTTCTGGGAGAATCGGCAACTGGATGGCAAAACGCCCGACCCCGATTCCACGGAATGGGGCAACTTCGGCGGCGACAAATCCTGGCCGGCCCCCCAGACGGATTGGGATAAGGTGACACCGCGCGCCTGGCCGCCGCCGGTGGCGTTCGATTCGATGCCGGTTGAGGCGCGTGTGGACGGATTCGTGGTGACACTGGTTTCCGCGGTGGATCCGCATTACGGCATTCGCGCCTATCGCCGGATCGAACTCGACCTCGACCGGCCGGTCATGACCGTCACCACCACCTACGAAAAAGTCAGCGGGCAACCGCTCAAGGTCGCCGTGTGGGTCATCACGCAGTTGAAGGATCCGGCCGTCGCCTGCGCCAGTCTGCCGGAATTCGAGCGGATCCGGGAAGGTTACTACCGCCAATCGGACGAGCTGCCAGTCAATTTGAGAGTGGACAACGGACTGCTCTCGCTCACGCGCGATCCCAAGGCGGCGCACAAGATAGGAACGGACGCCACCGGGCTGATCTGGGTGGGCGAAGCAACGGTGCTGAAGATCGACGCGCCCTATCGCATTCTCGGTGACTATCCTGACAACGGGTGCAGCGCGGAAATCTACACCAATCCCGATCCGTTGGCCTACGTAGAGCTCGAAATGCTGGGTACGTTGAGGAAAATGATCGTCGGCGACAAAGTCAGGCACTCGTCCACTTACACGCTGCTTCGTCGGACTGAGGTCGATCCCGAGCTCGAAGTGCGCAAATTGATTAGTCGCTGATAAGCTGCACTTTTCCCCCTCACACCTGCCCTCTCCCCAAGGGAGAGGGTGAACCGCACTCCAGTTTTTGGAAGATTCGAGCGCGGCTTTCGCCGCACAGGCGTGAAATACCCTCTCCCTGAGGAAGCTGGACAAGGCGAGTGGGAAGCAACCGTCCGACCGCCGGTTCAGGTGCGACGCGCATTTGCTTTTGGTCGCCCGCCGCACAAGATTGGGCGCGACATGGAAACCAAACACATCGTCGTCCTGGGGGCGGGCTTCGGCGGGCTGACGTTTTGCCAGGCGTTCAACCATCCTCAGGCGCGCGTCACGCTGGTGGATCGCCAGAACCATCATCTTTTTCAACCGTTGCTCTATCAGGTGGCGACCGCGGGCCTCTCCGCGCCGGAGATCGCGCAGCCCATCCGTTCGATCCTGTCCGGCCGGCCCGCCGTCACGGTGTTGCTCGACCACGTGGTGGACTTCAATCTCGCGGAGAAGAAGGTTTTGCTCGAAAAGAACACCTTGGCCTACGACTACCTGGTGCTGGCGCTGGGCGGCGTGACGAGTTATTTCGGACATCCGGAATGGGATCGGTTCGCGCCCGGACTGAAATCGCTCGACGACGCCCTGCGCATCCGCCGGCGTGTTCTGCTGGCGTTCGAACAGGCGGAGAACGAAGCCAGTCCGGCGGCGCACGATCGGCTCATGACCATGGTGGTGGTGGGCGGCGGGCCCACTGGCGTGGAGCTGGCCGGCGCATTCGCCGAACTGGCGCGGCACGTATTGAAGAGCGATTTCCGCCGCATTGATCCGACCCAGGCGCGGATTGTCTTGATCGAAGCCGCGCCGCGGATTCTGGCGCACCTGCCGGCGGAGCTATCCGCGCGCGCGCAGCGTCAGCTTGGGGCGAAGGGTGTCGAAGTGCGCACCGGCGCCAAAGTCAGGAACCTCAGCCAAGGTCGTGTTGAACTGGAGAACGGCCAGACCATCGAAGCGGAGAACATTATCTGGGCCGCCGGCGTGTCGGCGAGCCCGCTGACGCAAAAACTGGGTGTGGAACTGGACCGCGCCGGGCGCGTCAAGGTCAAACCGGACCTGAGTCTGCCCGATCATCCGGAGGTGTTCGCCATCGGCGACATGGCGCTGGTGCTCGACGGGGAAGGCAAGCCGGTGCCTGGCGTGTCGCCTGCCGCCATGCAAATGGCGCGACACGTCGCTCGCATCGTCAGGGAAGAATTGGAACGGGGGCGCGAGCGCGCCGCCCGCCCGCCGTTCAAGTATTGGGACAAAGGCACGATGGCGACCATCGGCCGCTCGGCTGCTGTGGCGAAAATCGGCAGGCTCGAATTCAATGGATTTCTTGCGTGGCTCGCCTGGCTTTTCATTCACCTGATCTTTCTGATTGGATTTCGCAACAAACTGGCCGTGCTCCTTCAGTGGACCTACTCCTATTTCGCCTACAAACGCGGCGCGCGGATTGTGACCGGCCTCCCGGAAGAAAAAGAAACCTTCCGCGACGCCGAGAATCCACCGGCGGTCAGTTCGACTCCCGGAGACAAAAGACCGACGTGAGGCGATCACCACGTTTCAGGATGCGGCTCGTGGTCGTTGTTCCAACGCTGCCGGGCCGGATCAGTCTCTTTAATAAGTATCTTCTGTTTTTGGTATTCAACGTGCCCGTCACAGTAGAGAATATTTGAACCCTCATTGTGCCGAGTGCTTGGGATCAGGCCGGACGCAAGAATCGGCGAAATCACAATGCCCAAAGGTCCCTTTGCGTCGCCGAAAGCAATCATATCGGCTGGCTCCATAACTGCGGATTCACCAACTTCCATTACGACGATATCGGAACCGCTCTGCCAACCATTTCCCAGTCCAAGGGTCAACTCCGGATGATTGAGTGCCGTTCCGAATGCGTTGTACCCATAGCGACCTCTTGCCGGGAGCGAACTCTCCAAGCCGGAAGCGGCCGAGATTACGCGAAGCGGGGGGTTATCGTTTTCCGGGCATAAGAAGATTTTTTGCTGGACCGGCACGTATGGTTCCAGAGCCCAGGCCCATCCTTTTTGCGGAGCCCCAGGATCATTGAAAGGAGACGCGGAATAAACGACGTGCAGAGGGTATTTCCTGAAATCATCCACATACATCCTCAAGGCGATTCCGATCTGATGGAGATTGCTCTTGCATGCGGCCGACCTGGCCGCTGCTTTAGCTCGTGATAGCGCTGGAAGCAATAACGCCGCGAGCAACGCCACCATTGCGATCACAACCATTAGTTCGATTAAGGTGAAACCCTTCACTGGACGAGGCCAGGATTTGTTGCGCGGCCTCCCAGTTGACGGCCGGCACTGGAAGGTAATTGAACAACGTGAGAAATCTGATCTTTTCATTCGCACTTTCATCGAATGGCTTCCGAGTTGCGGACGCCTCGTATTTGGAAGCGCCCACAACTAAAAATGCAATATTTAGTTCCTCGTCCACCAACCATCGTCAAACGCCTTCAACAGATCGTGGATATACTGTTATTTCGCTTACAAACGCGGCGCGCGGATTTGTGACGGGACTTTCCGAAACAGCTTCCAGGTGACTTGTGCTCCTGAACGTGCAAGCGGCCCCCTCACCCCACCCCTCTCCCCCTCGGAGGGGGAGAGGGTGCCCGAAGGGCGGGAGAGGGGGCGTTTAGTTCCGCGGCCCGCGAGCAGGTCCGCGGGGAACGCGGAGCTTTCCAGGTCCTTAGGTCAGGCCACTGCGTTCTCTTTCTCGACTCCTGGCTTTTCAGACGCTAACTTCCCGCCGTGTTCAGACCGTGTACTGATCTTCATCAGGGAAAGGTGAAGCAGATCGTCGGCGGCACGTTGAGTGACGATCCGGCGGCGTTGCGCACGAATTTTGTCTCCGACCATTCGGCGGCGTGGTATGCGGAATTGTACCGGCGCGACGGCCTCACCGGCGGACACGTCGTCATGCTCGGACCGGGCAACGAGTCGGCCGCGCGCGAAGCGATCGCCGCCTATCCCGGCGGGCTGCAGATCGGCGGCGGCATCAATCTCGACAACGCACGCGCCTGGCTGGAGGGGGGCGCGTCCCATGTCGTCGTGACCTCGTGGGTGTTCCGGGATGGCCGGCTTGATTTCGACCGTGTCCGCGCGCTGGTCGCGGCCATCGGCCAGGGGCGACTGGTGCTTGACCTGAGCTGCCGGCGACGCGACAAGGACTATTGGGTCGTCACGGACTGGTGGAAAAATTTCACCGAGTTCAAAATCGAACCGCAAGGGCTCGATCGCCTGGCGCAATTCTGCGCCGAGTTCCTGGTGCACGCGGCGGATGTGGAAGGGCTGTGCGGGGGCGTGGATCTCGAACTGGTCGATAAGCTCGCGCGGTGGTCGCCCCTCCCGACGACCTACGCCGGCGGGGCACGTTCGCTGGTCGATTTGGAGGAAGTCACACGGGTGGGCAACGGCCGAATTGACCTGACCATCGGCTCGGCGCTCGATATATTCGGCGGCACAGGCGTGCGGTACGCGGACGTGGTTGAATTCAATCGGAAGCTGGCGGCGGCACGGTTGGGATAAGGCGCCTCCGGGTTCCTGGCCGGAAGATGCCAGGCATCTGCCGGCGGCAGACGGCAAAGGATCCCGTTCGACAATGAACGTGCACCAGTGGCTCAAGGAACATTCGCTTAAATTGCTGGCGATCCGCGACACGCCCAACGCCATCGCGGGCGGCGTGGCCATCGGCATTTTCTTCGGCTTCACGCCCCTGGTCGGCTTGAAGACGCTCCTCTCGATCTTGTTTGCCTGGCTGACGCGCTGCAACATTGTCGCCGCCGCCATCGCGGTGACGCTGCACGACGTGGCGTTGCCGTTCATGCCGGTGTTGTTCCGGTGGGAATACAACCTGGGTTATTGGCTGTTGAGCGATCCGCACCACTGGCCGCCGCGGCTGCGCGACCTTCAGTGGCATGCCCGCGAGTGGCGGAGTTGGACGACATTTTTTTCCGTGGGGCGACCGTTGCTGCTGGGGTCGGTGATTGTCAGCACGCCGGCGGCGCTGCTGGTGTTTTGGATCACCAGAAACATTGTTCTCCGGCACCGCAAGAGGCATCCCCACACCGAAACCTCAAACCCGGCCGGCGCGGAACCAAAAGGAGGAGCGAAGCCGACTCAATGACGCGGCAAGGGAAGCATCAGCGTGAACAAAGTCAGGACGTTCACATAGAGCGCCGCCAGCACATCGTCCACGGTCACACCCCAACCGCCCGGCAATCTTTGACTTTGTCGCACGGGCCAGGGTTTGACCACGTCGAAAAGGCGAAACGCCGCGAAAACGCCGAACGTCAGCGGCCATGTATCGCGACTGAAAAAAAAGTCCGGCGAAGGCATGGCATCGTTTTTGACAAAGAAGTTTGCCACCCAAACCGCAAAACAAATCGGCATCGCGATGATTTCGTCCAGCACGACAGAGCCGGGGTCCGATTGGCGCAAAATCTTCTCCGCAACGCCGCAGAGCCAGGCGGACAGAAAAAATCCCGCAACCATTCCTCCGGCGTAAAACCAGAAATTTCCCGGCCACAGCAGAAGCACAAACCACAGCAACCCGACGAGTGAACCGAAGGCGCCGGGAGCGAAGGGAATCCGGCCCGCGCCGAAACCCTGGGCGATCCAGAGGATAAACCGCCTTTTCATTTGCTTCCTGATTTGCCGCAGTCGCAGCGCCGGCGGGTCTTGAAATTCCCAGGTCTGGTTTAAATGAGTCAGCGCATCCGCAACCGGCTTGCCCAG
>DASPXS010000091.1:0-3339 GCA_035637175.1 Haliangiales bacterium
GTGCGGCCGCCGTCGCAGATCAGTTGGCGCAGGCCGCGGCGTTCTTTGATGTCCCGGACCCGAACCGCCAGCACGCCGGAGCGGGCGCTGAGAAACCGGCCGTTCTCCAGCCACAACTCGCGCGCGCCGGGAAATTTCTCCAGCGCCTGCCGATGCACGCGCGCCAGTTCGTCCAGATCGAATTCCGCGTCGAATGCGCGGTCCTCGGGTGAGAGGACGTTGGGGGGAGGCAGCCCGCCGCCACAATCAACATATTTCGGGACAAAACGCGCGGCCCGACAGATCCCGGCCACCTCCTCGAGCGCGCGCTGGTAGCCGGCAGGCGACGCCACATTTGTCCGCAAATGAAAGTGGACGATTTCCAACCGCAGGTTGCGACGCTTCAAGGTCTTCAACGCGTGAACGGCCTCGCCGCTTTGCATGCCGAAGTGGGTGGGGCATTGGGGATTCTCCGGGTCAAATTCCTCCGTCGTGTGAATGCGCAGACCGACGCGCCAGGCGAGCTTTTTCGCGAGTGGAACCAGAGTCTTGAGCTCGCCCGGCGAATCAAAGTTCACCGACAGGCCGCTTACCGGGTATCGGTTCAGCCACCGGTGTTTGGCGGGTCCATTGATCAGGATTCGTTCCGCCGAAAAGCCTTCTTTGAACGCCGCCAGCAATTCATATTCGCTGACGACTTCGATGCCGTGCCCTTGCCGACGCCACCACTCCAGCAGCGGTCGAACCGGTTGTGTTTTGCAGGAGAGCCAATGCCGGACCGGCACGGTGCGGTTGAGCGTTTTCAGTTCATCCAGGGCCTCGCGAAGCGGATTAACGGAGAACAGGTAGAACGGTGTTCCGTGTGACCGGAGGGCGCGGCCCGCCAGCGCGCGCCAGAAACGAATGGACTTTTTCGTGTGCCCGAAGCGCAAGCCCGTTGGCGGCCTGGACGGTGGGCGTTTCATGTCCGGGGAAGCGCGCTGTCCACGTCGCGGCGCCTTTTCATCATCGTCTTGAAACAGCCATCGTGGTCGGCGTCCGGCGATCGTCAGTCAAACGCCAGCGCGGCGAGGTGGGTCCGCCGCCGTATCGCCTCCGCCAGGGGGTTCAATTCCTCCGCGCTCAACTTTGTCGCGAAGAGTTCCGGCGTCGGACGGGCGACCGTGTAGGCATGCACTTCTTTGATCCTGCCGCCGGCGCGCACGATCTCGTTCAGACGGTCGCAGTAGGCGTTCAACTCCGCTTCAGGCATTCTCTCGCCGCGGATCCTGAGGAAGAGGCTTTGAATCACGATCGGACGGACGCGCGCGGTCTCGAGCAGGTTTTTCAAAATACGGTCGAAACGAACGGTCGTGCGGTTCACCAGCTTGAAATAGGCTTCGGTGCCGGCATCGAGTTTGCCCCAGACTTCGCCCTGGTTGGCCTCCATGATTTCCAGGCCGCGCTTCACGTCCGTTTTGTCCAGGCCGGCGGCGTCGGTAATGAGAACGATCCGGGTTTTGTCGAGGCGCTCCCGGCGTTTCACTTCGGCCACCGCCTCCACGCACTCGGCGAAGTTGTGGATCAGGGTCGGTTCGCCGTCGCCGCTGAAGGAGATATGCTTGATGTTGCGCGTAATGAACGACGGGAGTTCGTTGAACTTCGGTTCCTTGGCCAGCCCGCCGTCGCGCACGAAATGAATCATGGCCTTCAATTCGTCCCGCATCTGATTCAAATCCAGGCGTGACACTTTGCCCGGAACGTTGCGGTCCACCTCGCAATAAACGCAGTCGAAGTTGCAGGTCTTGTCGGGGTTCAGGTTGATGCCGAGGGAGAGACCGCCCGATCGTCGTGAGATGACCGGATAAACGAACGTGAAATCGGCGAACTGGCGTGAATGGTCCCGCACCGCGGCGAGATGGCTGCGAATCTGGATTGGCTTGTCGGCCACGCGGCGAATGTAGCCGCTGGTTCACGGCTGCGCCAGCGAATCCGGCGCTTCGGAAGAACTGTCAGGCCGCGCAAAAGGTCTGAACCTGCGAGCGGCCCCCTCACCCCATCCCTCTCCCCCTCCGAGGGGGAGAGGGTGCCCGATGGGCGGGTGAGGAGAGGATACAGTGGCTTGCCTCTGTGACGCCTATCCTGGGGCGGCCGGCGACAACACCGGGTTTCTTTGAAACGAGCGCAGCGCCAACAGCAACGCGGCGAAGATCATCACGGAACCGGCGAAAAACGCCATGCCCGGCACGTAAGCCGGCGCCCGGGGATGGACGAAGTAGCTGAAGAGGCGCGTCGCCACCAGCGGGCCAAGGATTCCCCCCAGGCTGCCGAGGCTGTTGAGCGCGCCCTGCACGGCCCCCTGTTCGTTCAACGGCACCTGGCGCGAAACCAGCCCCTGCAGGGCCGGATTGGCGATGGCGCCAAAAGACCCGACGATGATGACCGCGTAAATCATCCAACTTTTCGTCGCCAGGCCGTAAGCCGTCATGAACACCGTTCCGTTGATCAAGCCGACGACGATCGCGCGTCGTTCGCCGAGCGCGGGCACGATCCGGCGCGCCAGCCCGCCTTGCACGAGCGCCGCCATGATTCCCACGACGGCGAGGGAGGCCCCCACCTGCCCGCTCGTCCAATGATAGCGGTGATCCACGTAAAGCACCCAGGTGCTGGGGAACACCTGATGCGCCAGGTTGAACAAAAAATAAGTCGCCGTCAGCCCGAGCACGATCGGATAACGCTTCAGGGCGACCAGCGAACCGACCGGGTTCGCGCGCGACCAATCGAAAGCGCGGTGCTGTTCGCGCGGCAACGATTCCGGCAGGACCAACAGACCGTAAAGCCAGTTCACCAGGGTCAGCCCGGCGGCGACCAGAAACGGAACCCGCAAGCCCAGGTTGCCGAGCAGCCCGCCCAGCGCCGGTCCGGCGATGAACCCCAGGCCGAACGCCGCGCCGATGAGGCCGAAGTTGGCCGCCCGTTTTTCCGGCGGACTGACATCGGCGATGTAGGCGCTCGCGGCAGTGATGTTGGCGCCGGTGATGCCCGCGACGATGCGCCCGAGAAAAAACCAGGGAATGCTCGGCGCGAACGCCTGCAGCAAGTAATCCAGCCACGAGCCAAACAAAGAGCCGAGAATCACCGGTCGCCGGCCGAACCGATCCGAAAGACTGCCCAGCACCGGCGCGCAGAGAAACTGCATGAGCGAATAGAGCGCCACCAGCCAGCCATACACGCCCGCCGCCGCCGACTCATTGCCGCCGGAAAGCTCCTTGATGAGCTTGGGCAAAATCGGGATGATCAATCCAACGCCGAGGATGTCGAGAAACAGCGTGACAAAGATGAAACCGAGGGCGGGTTTGCGGGAGTTCACAACGGGACAAG
>DASPXS010000092.1:0-5096 GCA_035637175.1 Haliangiales bacterium
GGAAGCAGAAGCTTTCGTCATGTCAGGTCATGTTATTTGGAACCCCAACGGGCAAACAACCCAAAAGGAACAAAGGCCGAAACGGGCGCTCTTCGCCTTTGGCATGCCCTTACCCATGAATGCACGGCATCGAAGTCGTGCGGCTACCCATGAACCGTACAAAGCGCTCGGACAGATTCGTGTTGCATATGCGACATGAAATTGTCCAATCAGGTTCATGGTCCCAATGCGCGCCAAAAATGGCGTCGAGGGGCGGGTTCGTCGGCACACGGCGCCGAGACGAAGGCGCGCAGGTGGCCGTGGGAACAGAATCAATACTTGATCTGTTGGACCCGCTCGAGCGCCCGCTTCTGCACGTTCTCAGGCAAGGGCGCGTAGTCGAGCGCCGCCGCCATGGCCTCGCCCTTGGTGATGGCCCAATTGAGGAATTCCACGAGTTTCTTCCCCTTGCCCGGATCTTTTTGTTGTTCATAAACGAGCAACCAGGTCGCGCCAGCAATCGGATACGCCTTTTCCCCGGACGGATTGACCATCGAGAAACGGAAGTCATCCGGTATCTTCGCGGTGGCCAAAGCCTGGGTGACGGACTCGATGCTCGGAGCGATGTAATTGCCGGCGGCGTTCTTCACGTCGGCATAGGGCAGTTTGTTCTGCTTGGCGTAAACCAACTCCACGTAGCCGACGGTTCCCGGCAGTTGTTTGACCTGGCCGGCAACGCCCTCGTTGCCTTTTCCACCCAGGCCGACGGGCCATTGGACCGACGTGCCGCGCCCAACCTTGGTCTCCCATTCCTTGCTCACACTGCTGAGGTAATCGACCCAAATGTAGGTCGTTCCGCTGCCATCGGAACGGTGCACCACGACGATGTCCGTGTTAGGCAGTTTCACCCCTACGTTTTGGGTCTGTATTTTGGGATCGTTCCACCGGGTGATTTTGCCCATGAAAATGTCCACAATGGTCGGCCCGTCGAATTTCAACTTCGGGTTGCCCGGCAGATTGTAGGTGAGGACATCGGCTCCGGCGACCGTCGGGATGTGGAGGATTTTGCCGGGCGCTTTGGCGAGATTTTCATCACTCATCGGGCCGTCGGACGCGCCGAAATCGACGGTCTCCGCCAGGATTTGTTTCTGGCCGCCGCCGGAGCCGATGGATTGATAATTGAATCGGACCGAGGGGTCCACCCGGGCGTACTCATCGAACCATTTCGAGTAGATGGGATACGGGAAGGTAGCGCCGGCGCCGTTGATGAGCATTTGAGCGTTGGCGCTGACAGCGGTTCCGGCCAACAGGCACGCTCCCAGGAGAGTTTTGATGGTTGTGTTGGGTTTCATGCTTTGTGAAAGGTAGGACAGGATTGTGGTTCGTGCGTTACGAGCAGGTCTCATTCAAGTGACATTGGAGGTCCTTTTTCGACCGCAGTTTTGGTTTTCGCCGGTGGTTTGATTCCTAGAATTTCCACATCAAGTCGGCCATAAAGTGGCCGGCCTTGGACGCGGAATCGACGCCCGGAATCGTTGGATTGGCGATGATGAGGTCGTTAAGATAGTAGGTGAACGTAAAGTTGAGGTAATCGGTGAAGGAGTAGGTTGCTATGAACTGATGACCCTTGACATTGGTGCCGCCGAACCAGCCGTTGGCCTTGCCGGTGCCGGCGAGCTGCGGGTTGCCGGTGGCGTAAAACGCGCCGTTGTCATCGTCCACCAGCGCGTCAAACCAGGCGTCCGCTTCGAGCCACTGGTAGCGATAGTTAATTTCCCACGTGCGTTTCCGTCCCGCCTTGCCAATCGTCGCGCCGACGCGATACGCCTTGTTATTGGAGGGAGCGCCCGGATTGTTCATGTATTCGCCCATCACTCTGAGCGGAAACGGTCCGGTGTAACACGGAAAGCTGTCCAGCTTGTAGGTGAGCGAAGCTGTCCCGATGATGGGGTTCATATTGTATTTCAAGAACCCGTTTGTGTCGCGGCTGTTGCCGGAGTTATAAAACGGTTGCACTCGGGCGCTCAGGCTCTCCTTATGGGCAATATCAAATGCCGCCACACCAAGAGAGGTTTCGAATTTTGGAGTCCATTTGGATTCCCACAGCCATTGTGCCCCATAAACATACGGATCATGACTTGGGGCTGCCCCGGGGGCGCCGGCAGGCAGAGTGTTGGGTGAATTATATCCCTGGTTCAATTCGTCCAGCACAATGAATGCGGCATTAGCTTTCAATATGTGCTGGTCGCTGAGGTTGTACGCGATTTGCAGCGCGGTGCCTTCCGGGTTGATGTCGTAGTCCCAGATCATATTGGAAAGGGCGAAGGGATTGTCGATCTTGCCGATGCTGCCGCTCACGGTCCAATCGCCAGTATGAAGAGGCGTCCACTTCGCGTACGCCGCATCGATCCAAAGGAATTTCCGGGACTCGAGTGAATTCAAATCCTGGTTGGCGGTGATCGGCGAGCCCCCGACCAGTGTGCCCCCGGGATTGGTCTGCGGATTGCCTGAGGCAACACGGAGGCCGACCTCGAAATTATCAATCAGGGAAGCGATCGCCGCGAAACGAATGCGATAGCGATAGCGATTGCGATCGACGTACAGGTCATTCTCCGCGTTGTTCTCTTCGAACCGCCCGCGAAAATCGCCGGTGAACCTCAGGCTCGTCACCCAGTCCGGCATGCGGGTCTGTTTCCGATAGTTCTTGTCGAAATCCTTCTTCGATTCGTCGCGCAGGTCCTTGGCTTCTTCGGCCGTCAGAATCCCTTTCTGGACCAGCTTGTCCAAAAGAGCGTCGGACGACTGTGCTGCGGCGCCGGTCCCGAAGGCAACCGAAGCGAGCACCCCGGCTGCAGTCCATTTGATTTGGTTGGTCTTCATTTGGTTGTTGAGTTGGTTCGGGGCGAACCTAGGCACCATGTGTGACAAACCAAGGGCGTTACTGTTACAACTCGGTAACAAAGAAAGGCCGCCAACGCCCCCAAGAGGATAACCGGCAGATCGGTTACTCTTCCGATGCGACGGCGTCCAAATGCGCGGTCAGTTCGATTTGTGTTTCGGCGGCTTCGGCGAACCGGGGTTCAAGGTCAGCTTCCGTCTGATCGGGGAGAACCCGGAGTCTGTTCCGTTTGCCGCCGGCGGGAGAAACCGCCACGGTCCGCAGCCCGAACTCGTGCGCCGATTTATAGGATCGAATGAGACACTCCCTTATCAAACCACAGTTGTGGCGACGAAAACTCCGGATTTCACGGCTGGTGGGAGATATTCCCGCGCAGAGACATCGGAGCACTTCATCCCGGGAGGTCTTTAATGCGATATCTCCGGCATCACAGATCCCGTTGGCGTAGCAATAAGTCAAAACGGTCAACATCACCAGGCGACGGAACGAATATCCGGTACCGACCGTCAGTTTGAATTCGGACTCAGGCCACTCGACGCTTTGCACCGCGTCCACAATCAGGCTCAGCAGCGTGCCCTTTTTAATCCACTCAGCCAGAAAATCGGTGGGAACGATCTCCTGGCTGTATTCCGTTTGAATCTCGGCCTGTATTTCTGGCATGGCTCGTTGTTTAAGTCGTTTAGCTTCTGTTCTGGAACGGAAGGTACCCTGGCCAGGTGACGATCCGGTGGCGGACCGTTAAAATTCAGGAAACAAGGTGGATCTGCGCATCGTGCGCGTTCGGGCAATCAAAGCAGGCAGCAGGAAAGCCGACGTTTTGAGCTGCAGCGCGCCGAATTCTTCAGCTTGCGCCACAGGCTCACGCGCTCAGAAGCGTGTTGTGTGGCTAGGCCGTAGAGCAAGAGCAGCCAGGAGGGTGAGTTCAAGAAGGGTAGCCGCGGACGTAAGGAGGCGGATTTTGGCACGAAAAACACTTCCGCCTCGTAACCTCGGCGGCTACGGCTCTTGCGACGATTCTTGAACTCACCCTGAGCAGCCAGAAACCCGCAACCACGAATTGTTGACATGAATTCATGCCTGTAATAGGCATTTCCAGCGTTTCTCGCCATGAACCTGGTCCAGCCAGCCCTCCGCCGCCCATTCACCGTCCTCGTGCTTGTCGTCGGTGTCGTGCTGACCTCGGTGTTGGCGCTGCGCCGAATGCCGCGGGATATTTTCCCCAGCCTCGGCATCCCGACCATTTACGTCGCGCAACCCTACGGCGGCATGGACCCGGCGCAAATGGAGGGCTATCTCACCTACTACTACGAATACCACTTCCTCTACATCACCGGCATCGAACACGTCGAGTCGAAGTCCATCCAGGGCGCGTCGGTCATCAAACTCCAATTCTATCCCGGTACGGACATGTCGCAGGCCATGGCGGAAACCGTCGCCTATGTGAACCGCGCCCGCGCCTTCATGCCGCCCGGCACAGTGCCGCCGTTCATCATGCGGTTCGACGCCGGCAGTGTGCCGGTCGGCAACCTGGTTTTTTCCAGCGAAACGCGTTCGGTCAGCGAAATGCAGGACGTCGCGCTGAACCGCGTGCGGCCCTTGTTTGCCACCCTGCCGGGTGTGTCGGCGCCGCCACCTTTCGGCGGAAGCGCGCGCAGCATCGTCGTGAACCTCAAACCCGACCGTCTGCGCGCCTGCAACATGGCGCCCGATGAAGTCGTCGCCGCCATTGCCGCCGCGAATACCATCAGTCCTTCGGGCAACCTGCAGCTCGGCGACAAATACCCGATGGTGCCGCTCAATTCGGTGGTGTTGCCCTCCGTGTTCGCCCTCATTCAGGCGTGCAGCCACCGGCGTTCCGCGTCGCTGGACCCGGATGATCCACAAAACAGAAATGCCGCCGCTGGCACGGGCGGCGCATCGACCGGGCAGAAGAAAGAAGGGGCATAATGAAGGTTATGAAAAGCCCCTGCTCTCCCGCTGCGCCGATTCTCGCGTGCTTCCTTGCCCTGGGCCTGCTTTGGGGCTGCCAACGTTCTCACTCGACCACGGAAGGGAGCACGACCGCGCCGTCGCCAGTCGATGTCCAGGTGGTCCTGCCCCGCAAGGGCGACATCGCGCGCCGCATTACGTTGCCCGGTGAGATCAAGGCGTATCAGCAGGCGACGCTCTACGCCAAAGTGGCGGGCTACTTGAAAACCATCGCGGTGGACAAAGGGGA
>DASPXS010000093.1:0-2899 GCA_035637175.1 Haliangiales bacterium
CAACGTCCGCAGCCTGGCCAAATCCTCTCTGCGCCTTTGCGCCTCTGCGTCTCTGCGTTGAAAACGGGCGCCAATCAAAACGCAAAGGCGCAAAGACGCCAAGTCGCAATCAATCAAACGGAGTCACGCTCGCCGCCGAACATTGTTTAGACTGACCAACAGACGCCTTTAAAGACGGCGACAGGTAAGAATAAACTTGCTTTGGGGATTGTCGATCAATTACTTGGGACAAATTGGAGGTTGAATATGGAAAAGACAAAGACGGCAAAGGCCTCACAGGTCCGGATCGTCCAAATCCCAGGGCGCGACTGCTCGATCAGGTGCGGGAGGTGATCCGGGTCAAGCACTACTCAATTCGAACCGAAGAGGCTTACGTTCAATGGATCAAACGATTCATCTTTTTCCACGGCAAACGGCACCCGAGGGAGATGGGAGAGGCGGAAATCGAAGCGTTCCTGACCGATCTGGCAGTCGAGAGGAAGGTGTCTGCCTCGACGCAGAACCAGGCCCTCAATGCCCTGGTGTTTCTTTACGAGGAAGTTCTGCACCTGGAACTGGGCGAGTTTTCGGCCGTGCGCGCCAAACGACCCGATCGGTTGCCCGTGGTCCTGACCAAGGCCGAGACGACCAGGTTGCTCGCCGCCATCAAGCCGGGAACAAACGCCCTCATGGCACGCTTGCTCTATGGGACCGGCATGCGTTTGATGGAATGCGTCCGGTTGCGGGTGAAAGACGTGTTGTTCGAGGAGAATCAAATCGTGGTCCGGGATGGGAAAGGAGCCAAGGACCGTGTCACGATGCTGCCTTCGAGCGTGAAGGCGGAACTGGAGGGGCACCTGGCACGGGTCAAACTCCTGCACGGAAGTGATCTGAGATCGGGCGCAGGGGAGGTGTATCTGCCTTACGCGCTGGAACGGAAGTACCCACAGGCGCCGCGAGAATGGGCCTGGCAATATGTGTTTCCCGCAATGCGCCTGAGCCGCGACCCAAGGTCGGGAAAAATTCGGCGTCACCATGCGAGCGAAACGGCTCTGCAGCGCGTCGTGAAAGAGGCCGTGCGGCTGGCCGGCATCGTCAAGCCCGCCAGTTGCCACACGTTGCGCCATTCGTTTGCCACGCGCCTGCTGGAAGACGGTTACGACATTCGCACGGTTCAAGAGTTGCTCGGACACAAAGACGTCTCGACGACGATGATCTACACACACGTGATGCAGAAGCCGGGCATAGGAGTGCGCAGTCCGTTGGATGGATGAGGGAGAGACGAATTTCGCGAAAGTGAGCGAGGAAAGGCGCGGATCAGGGATGAAATCACCACGCCCTGAATCAGACAGGATTGGGTCTTAATGGCGGTTGAATGCTGAAGTTCGAGTCTGCCGAAGGTGGAACCCGCAGGCCGCTCTCAACCGCCGGGCCGGAAACTCGATTGGGGTCGAGTCGTTGCATTCAACATTGGACCCGTCGCCCGGCGGCGGAAGCCAAAACCACGCTTGCCTGTGACGGCTTCACGCCTACGATGCTTCAGGCTGGGCGGCGTCAGTCCCATGCGAGTTCGCGCGCGCATCATCCCCGGGATCGGGGCAGTTGCATTGATTGTCAGTGCGGCGCTTTTTCTTCGTCACATCGGCGCGCCGCGCGTCGTCGGTCGCGCCGTCGCTCCCGATGGCACGGAGATGTGCATCGTCCAGCAGTGCAATTGGAACGCCGAGCCATTCACGACGAGCTTTGTTTACCGCACACCGGGCAAGCCATGGGGCAGGTTTTACTACGACCATCAGGATAGTTATTGGGGCCATAGTCGAGTTTCGGTCGACACCAACGCGGGAATCGCAGTTTTCTACCGTGGCGGTTCGCCGGCCGTCACGTTCGCCTGGGCGACAGAGACCTACACGATGCACCGGTGGAATCGCACGGTGACCGGGGCCCAGTGGCAGCTGCCAGTTGGATGGAGTCCAAAGTCATCAGTTCACTGAGCATGATATCTGACAATTCAGTTCGTGGCTCAAAGCTTGCGTCCTTGAGGTGTAGAACCGGGCAAGACTTGAGATGCGCCCGGCAAAAGGGCGAGAGGAAAGGCGGTTTGACAACATACCGACTGGTCTGTATTGTAAACGCACTTCTGAAAACGAATGTCTGTGTCCGCGAAAATCTGAGTGACCGTTATGAAAAAATCTGTTCTGCCCCTGATCGCCCTCGCCGCCCTGACTTTCGGCATCGTTTCCGTCGTCCGCTCGCAGCCAAAGCGCGAACCCACTACTCCTCCCTCACCGCCTCCCACCTCGCCCTACACCCACACCGTGGCGGCGGTGGGACTGGTGGAGAGCAGCACCGAGAACATCGCGATCGGGACGCCGTTGGCGGATATCGTCAGCGAAGTCCTGGTGACCGTCGGTCAAACGGTGAAGGCCGGCGATCCGTTGTTCAAGCTCGATGATCGGCAACGCTTCGCCGACCTGGCCGCGCGCCAGGCCGAGCTCCACGTGGCCGAGAGCCGGAGAAAGGTGAACGCCGCCGGGCTGGAGGATTTAACGCGTCAACTCGAGTTCGCGGAAAACCTCCCGGACAAAAGCGCGATCAGCGCGGAAGAACTGACGCGGCGCCGCTCCGCGGTGGAGACGGCCCGGGCCCGGCTCGAGGAAGCCACGGCGCAGGTCGCCCTGGCCACGGCGCAGATCAAGATGATCGAGACCCAAATCGAACGGAGCACGGTGCGGGCTTGCGTCGATGGCGAGGTCCTGCAAGTGAAGATTCATCCGGGGGAATTCGCTCCGGCGGGAGTGACGCCGGCGCCTCTCGTACTGCTCGGCCGACTGAAGCCGCGGCACGTCCGCGTGGACGTCGACGAACACGAGGCATGGCGGGTGCGCCCCGGAGCGAAAGCCATCGCCGCCGTGCGCGGCAA